>CAYWZS010000119.1:0-13701 GCA_964462905.1 uncultured Anaerolineaceae bacterium | reverse complement strand
TTGTGAGAAAGAGCTGCGAACTTATATCCTAGCAAATTACACTCACGAAGCCGCCCAAGTGAGGTCGTCATGCCATTGCCGTTGTTGAGGTCACGCTGAGTTTGTGGGCGGTCCTGTTGGTGTATATACATCACAGCTTTTTCAGGGGCGCTGGGCAAGTCCAAAATATCCTGAGACACGACGAAATCATTCCAAGCTGCAATGACCTCATCGAATGACGGTTGGGCCTCTAGTTCTACAGAGATATTTACCATATGACCGTCGATCACAGGCACACGATTACAGGAAGCACTCACGTGCGCATCGAGCCATGTGATGTCCTCTCCGTCAAGATCGCCAAGCATACGTAGCGTCTCAGTTTGCATCTTGTGTTCGTCGCCACTGACGTAGGGGACGATGTTGTCTAGGATATCTAAGGAAGCAACGCCTGGATAGCCTGCGCCACTAATCGCCTGCATGCTGACCATGTGAAACCGACGCACCCCAAAGCCCATCAGGGGCTTGAGAGCCATTACCACGGGCATTGTCGTGCAGTTGGAGTTGGCGACGAGTGCCCCTGTATTCCAACCCCTGTTAGCACGCTGCACATCAATCAGGCGGATGTGATCGGCATTGACCTCTGGCAGTAACAGCGGCACATCCTCGACCATACGATGGACTGAGGCATTTGTACAGACAATGTGGCCTGCTGCGGCTAAAGGCATCTCAACCTCGCGCGCGGCTTCTTTTGGAAGGGCGGAGAAGATCAATGGGGAGGAGAGGTTTGCGTTGAGCGGCTTCACGGTCACAGCTGCAACCTCAGCAGGCGGTTGGCCGTCTAGCACCCAGTTTACTGCCTCACGGTAGGATTTCCCAGCACTGCGTTCGGAGCCGATGACCTCAGCTACGCGGAACCAAGGATGCCCTGCTAACAGTTGGATGAATCGCTGGCCGACAGCGCCGGTTGCGCCGAGGATGGCGACATCAAGTTGTGCCATGTTCACACCTCTTTCTAGCTATATGCCTACGGATTTTGTCTTGATCGCCGGGTATGATCCTAGCATCTTTATGAACGCTGTGCGTTGTAAAAGGCGCACAAGTGTTTCCTGTACGTCTGGTTCCTGCCAGTGGCCTTCGAAGTCAACGTAGAACACAGGTTCCCAGGGACGGTTACGACGCGGACGCGACTCAATTTTCGTCAGGTTCAGACCTCTGGAGGCGAATTCCCCCAGACAATCATACAATGCGGAGGGATGATGCCGGGTCGCAAAAACAACTGAGGTCTTGTTATAGGCCGCACGCGGCGGGTCATCGTGGCCGAGGACGAAAAAGCGCGTGAAGTTAAAGGGCACGTCCTCAATTTCCTCGTCTAAAATATCCAGATTGTACAATTCCCCAGCGAGTTTGCTGGCAATCGCCCCAATGTGGGCATCGCGTTGCTCAGAGATCATGCGGGCAGACCCGGCAGTATCATATGATGGGATCGGTTCTAGGCCGGCACGCTTGAGATACTTATCACACTGGGCTAGGGCTTGTGGGTGCGACCGAACATGCGTCAAGTCCTCAGCTTTGGAGCCTGGCGGAGCCAGCAACGCATGGTGGACATGTAAGATGACCTCGGCCTGAATGCGAAGGTCATAGTCCAAAAGCAGTTCATAAGCTTGGCGGACGGCCCCTGCGAGCGCGTTCTCGATGGGAAGCAACCCATAACGCACTTCACGATTTTGGATGGCGCTCAGTAGTGTATTGAAGTCTGGGCAGGGATAAACATCTACAGAGTCTCCAAAATGTTGTCGAATGGCCTGTTCAGAGTATGCACCGTGAACACCCTGAAAAGCCACAAGATCCCGATTAGACACGAAATTTCCTTATGTGTGTGGGTTGGTTAATACGATAATGAATAGCCAACATCGTGTATTTTAATGAGGGTTTTGTCAATAACCAAACTCCTCGTGAAGCACCAACCCATGCTTGACGGCCATTCCCACGCTCTATAGACTGCCAAGCTATGTGTTGATTGGTGGAGCAACGGCGATCACTTTGCAGCGTGTCGCAACATTTCTACGACGTTTTCCGTGGATTGTCCGAGTGGTAACGGCAACCTGGCGCTTGGGACGCCCACGCTACACAGTTGGTGCAGTCGGCGTGGTCATTAACCCTGCTGATGAGGTGCTACTCGTTGAACATGTCTTTCATCCGTTAGTCCCGTGGGGGTTGCCAGGCGGGTGGGTAGATCGGTCGGAGGCACTCGCTACAGCCGTCGTGCGGGAACTTGAGGAGGAACTACAACTGTCTGTTTCTGTTGAAACCGTGATTCACATCGAGATTCCACCTCGGCGAGGTTATCACATTGACATTGCGTATTTGTGCAATACAGATGATGTCGTGGGGAAGATCAGTCATGAATTACTCGCCTATCGGTGGGTAAAACCTGAGGCACTTCCCCGCCTATCAGAGTTCCACCGCCAAGCCATTCACAAGGCATTTGCATATCGATCAAAAACGCGTGAGGTCTAAACACTATGTCATCTTTATCGGGTTTGGGTACCAACCGCAAACAGGCAGGGCGTACAGGCCCAGTTTTACCGCTTCTCTCCGCTTTGGCACTGGTCGCCGCATTTGGGCTTTTTGTGTACGAATTGGTGATCTTCAGTCGTTTGCAGGAACAACTACCCTCGGACATCTCGGTTGCGGGCATTGAGGTGGGCGGGCTACCCGCTGGCGAGGCGGTTGCTACCTGGGAACGCGCCTATGCGGAACCTATCACGCTCTACTACGATCAAAGCCCCATTTTGCTGGACCCGGCAACAGTTGGTTTTCGCATCAACAACGAGGTGATGTTGGCCCAGGCACGGTCCTCGACCAATACAGGGAGCGCATTCTGGCGGCGTTTTGGCAATCACCTCCGGCGACAGGAAGCTGTCAGTGGTGAGGACATCCCATTGACCGCTGAATACCAGCAGAGCTTGCTTCGAGACTTTCTCTTAGACGTTGCCATACGCTATGACCAATCCGCCGGGAATGCAGCCTATGACTTGGAAACACTCACTGTTCGTAGCGGCAGCAGTGGTACACAGTTGGATATCAACCAAGCCCTTACGCAGATCGAAAGTGCATTGTTCTCCCATACGGAGCGCACAGTTGCACTTCCCATCACGGGAACAGCTAACTTTAGCGCGAGTATGGACACCTTACGTGAACTGATTATCGCCTATCTTGACGCTGAGGGATTCATCTATGACGGACAGACAACTGTCGCCTCCGTTTACATTTTGGACTTGCAAACAGGCGAAGAAATCAACATTCTGGGGGATGTTGCGTTTTCTGCCGCCAGTACACAGAAGGTCCCAATTGTTATTGAGTATTTCCGCTACCTGACATTCGCACCCAGCCAGGAAGAGGCCTGGCTGATGGCAAACTCGCTATTGTGTAGTAACAACTCGTCGTCGAACCTGATGATGCAGATTGTTGGTGGGGGCAATTTATTTACTGGATTGGCTGAGGTGAACGAAACAATGCAGTATATTGGGGCCACCAACACCTACATCACCGCACCGTTTGACCTTGGCATTCAAGGACAAGAACTAGGGTCAATTGGTGCCCCCCCCACAAACCCCAATCTATCATTCAATACGGGCGCAGACCCCTTTAACCGAACCACAGCGGAGGACATGGGCCTGCTATTCACGATGTTGTATGACTGTGCAAACTATGGCTCTGGGCTGGCAGCGGCATTGCCGGAGGCCTACACACAGACGGAGTGCAGACAGATGTTGGAGATTATGAGCGCCAATGATTTACTGCGGTTGTTACAGGGCGGGCTACCGGCTGAAACCCGTATCTCACACAAGAACGGCTGGATCTTCGACATGGTGGGGGACGCAGGCATCGTCTACTCACCGAACGGAAGCCACTACGTTATTTCCGTATTTTTATGGGAAGAAGCTGAGTTCCAGGACTTTGAGCGCCTATGGCCGCTGTTGGAGGGAATTTCGAGGGCGACGTGGAATTACTTCAACCCTGAGACTGCGCTCATCAGCACCCGTGACGATTTGCCCTTTACCGCGCAAGAGTGTGAGGGGAACTACCTACCACCAAGCATTGAACAGGTCAACCTAGACGACATTGACAGTTGGAAAACGCAGTAGCGTGTATTTCAAGTGCGGTTTCATTTATTTTTCACCATCATGAGGTGATTACGCCCTGATACATGTTGATAGTCTACATTATCCATCACTTTTTTGATGAAGAATACACCCCACCCACCACCATTTTCGGCACGTTCATCTAGTGATGCGAGCGGGTCTGGATTTTCTGCACGGAGTGGGTTGAAGGGAGGGCCATTGTCCACAATCGTGATTTCCAGGCGGTCTGTTTTATCTATCACGATAATGTCAATGGACTTGTCGCCTCCATCGGCACCGTAGCCGTGCTCAACGATGTTGGTAATTGCCTCGTCCATTGCCAGCTCGCAATGGTTGACATCACGCGCCTCAAGCCCGGCTCCCTCTGCAATCTCGACGACCCACCCACAAGCGTGAGGGACCTGTTCCATGCGACCTGGTATTGACAGTCTGTGTTCAGTCATGCTCACGCAGTCCAGAATTCACTAGTAGCTTTCGAGGGCGTCGTTCTGCGTGTTGAAGATTTGGAGGATGGTACTCAAGCCTGCCATATCCAAGACCTCACGGACACGTTCGGTGGGCTGTGCAATCCGCACATCGCCCGATGGTTTCACTTTCTTCAGGGCATTCACGATTTCACGCAGGCCTGCACTACTCATGTATTCCACGCCTGCGAGGTCCAACACAATGTGGACTTTACCACCATCAATTTCACCACTGAGCGCCTCGCCAAGTTGGTTGGCATTCATACTGTCCACGCGCCCCTCAACTTCCACAAGGGTCACATGGTCTTTGCCTGTTACATTGACATTTATCATGGGTTTCTACCTCAGTTATCGCTGTATTCGACAGTTACGGCATTAAATATGCGTTGTTTTGTTTGTACAGTCTACAACAAAATCGAAAGGCACCTACAGTTATAATCTATGTTGCAGCAGGACGCCAAAATCTCGTAGCGCACCGTGGGTTTTTGCCCTGGCACCAAAACTGCACTAAACTGTAAAAAGTTTGGTTCCATTAACGTTTCCACTTTAAGGAGGCTCGGTAGATGGTTTCGCCTGTGATTCCAAATAACAAGGGGAGCGGTCAAGTTGCCCTGGCGGACACCCGCTCGGCCTGGGTGAACTTGCGTACCGGCCCCGGCACGAGCTACACCGACATCGGCGATGTACGCGACAACACCCTGGTCCAATATTACCCGACAACGCGGCAGGGCGACTGGGTTTACTTAGAGCAGTATGGCCTAGCAGGTTGGGTACACACAGGTTTTGTGGCGTTTGAGGCGGTTACTGCCGCCCCCCCCACTGCCCCAAATGTGCCGACCCCCTATGACCAACAGGTCGGCATTTGGTACTGGGAGGGTGATTCGGTCCAAGAGCGGACCATTGAGGAGGTCGTCGCGAACATCAAGCGGCTCGCTCCACAGATCACACAGTTTTACCTGAAGACGAGCAATGGACCATTGTGGCAGGGTGCTTCAGACAGTAAAACGGCTCTGGCCGTCAACGGCCCAGATGACATCACACGCTGGGGGGAGGTCGTAGAGCGCTACGGAATGGAGTTACATGCGTGGTGTGTGCCACGTGGCAACACCAACATCTCCGAAGAAATTCGGGTGATGACGGAGACGGTAGAACACCCGATGGTCAAGAGCCTCATCCTGGATGTAGAGCCAGACCGACAATGGTATTGGGCGGGTACAGAAGCCCAGGTCCGCGAGATGATGGTCGGCCTGAAGCGCAACATTCCAGGAAGCACCCACATTGGGATGGCAGTTGACCCGCGTCCATGGCACTACGAGACTATTTTCCCGGACGCTTGGCGACCCTTTGTGGATAGTATTCTCCCAATGGTGTACTGGGTCACGTTCCGGGCAACACCTGATGCTGCCCTCCGGCAGATGTACGATGCGTGGCTACCCTATGGGCTGCCCATTGTGCCTATCCTACAAGCAGACGCTCCAACAAGCGAAATCCGCGAGGCACACTCACTAGCAACGGTGAAGTACGGTGCGAAAAGCGTGAGCTGGTGGCGCTATGGTGTGGCGAGTTCTGTGGAGATGAACGCGCTCAGTATCTCGATCCCGGATGAAAACGGCCAGGTGACAACACCCCCTACAAACAGTGCCCCCCCCGGTAACGGCGGCACAGATTTCGTCGATGAAATTCTTATCACGCCGTCGGACAGTCAATTTGCACGCGGCACCTACACCGGGCAAGAGGAATTCCGTAGTTATGTGCAGCGGATGGGCTGGACGGTCTATCACACGCGCACGTCGCGCAGCAGCAGCAAGGTATGGGCGATGTGGACGCCGAAGGTAGAAGTATCTGGCGAGTATGCGGTCGATGTATTTGTCCACAAGCCGTTCTCGACGACCCGTAACGCTCGTTACAAGATTCATGGGGTACGCGGCCAAAATAACGAGGTTACGGTATCGGTCAATCAGAATCAGAACGTGAACGATTGGTATCGGCTGGGCGTATTCGACTTCGACAAGGATTTACCAAATTCCGGGCGGGTATTTTTGAATGACCTAACGGGTGAGGATGGGCGCAACATTACGTTTGATGCGGTTCGCTATCGCCGGGTCGTCATGGTAGACCCCACGCCAGAGGACCCACCGGGAGCAACCACAGACGGTACGATTGTCAAGAACGGGGTAACATATTGTGATGGGTTTGACTCCCCCGTTGGCAACCAACGTAACTCTGGGGATCGAACTGGAAGCAGAATTTGGCCGGTTGGTTGGCGTGACGCGTCACCCTATGCTGAACCCTACTTGTATAGTAGCTACCTTGGACGGTATACGTCTGTGCATACAGGAGCAGATCTCAACTGGGGTAGCGGAGCCTACGCGGATGTAGGCCAGGAGATATACTCGATTGCGAGTGGGGTGGTGATTTTCGCAAATGAGCGGCGCGAGTGGGGGAATCTGGTAGTGATCCAGCATGACCCTTACATTGTGGATGGGCGACGAGTCGCGACACGGTATGCTCACTTGAACCGTGTGGATGTGTCCGTAGGGGACCGAGTTGCGCGTGGAGAACTGATTGGCACCTTGGGAGGAACGCGTGGACGCCCCGGCCTCAGTTGGGTACCACATCTCCATTTTGATGTGATGCCTGCAACAACGATGGAGCGCAATGTTGAGGACTGGCCGCCAGCCCGTTATAAGAATGGATTAGCCGTCAGCCAGATGACAAATGTGCAGTATCAGGCGTGGATTGCGGCAGTTCGAAACGACATCCTGAAGGATTATTACAACCCAGAAGGTTTTATCGAGAGCAACCGCCCCAGCCGTTAACGCCCTAACGAGTTGCGGCGTGGATGAACACGCCGCAACTGCACTCGTTTCGGCAGCGACTAGAACAAGCCCCAGTCGTCGGCAGCGCCATCTTCCATCATGGAGGGGTCCCACATTTCCAGGCCCATCTCAATCGTTGTGGGGCGCTCCAGGTAGTCCTGAGCAGTGCGGCGCGTCTGCTCTAGGAGCTGCGGCGCGTAGGGACAGAAGGGTGTTGTCATAATCATCGTGACATGACCTTTGTCTTCCTCAATTTCCACCATACGAACCAATCCAAGTTCAATAATGTTCATACCGATCTCCGGGTCTATGACGCTGCGTAGCGACTCGTAGAGACCTTCCTCTGTCTTGACTATAGTCATAGTGATATTATGCTTTCTAACACAGCTATAAGATGTTCATTCCGTACCGGATGTTACCATAGGCCACGAGGAAGGTCAATTTTTATGATATTAATCATCATTATTGACAGCATGATCCCACGTTGTTATACTCCAATCAAGTCCATAAGCTACGTCACAGATTCAACTTTACACTCATTAAACTGCATGAGGAGGGCACGCTCGAATGGGCGCAAAGATCGAAATTCGTAACCTTCACGTAATCGTCGCAGAACAGCCCGAGACTCCTATTTTGCGCGGTGTTAACCTGACATTTGAGCAGGGCAAGACACACGCCTTGATGGGACCAAATGGCTCTGGCAAAAGTACACTCGCTAATGTTCTGGCTGGCAACCCAGCATACGAGGTCACAGAAGGCGAAATCCTCTTCAACGGCGAGGATTTGTTAGAAATGGACCCAGATGAGCGTAGCCGTGAGGGTCTGTTTCTGGCCTTCCAGTATCCGGTGTCTATCCCAGGTATAACACTCGCAAACTTCTTACGTCAGGCAATCAACGCTCGTTATAAGGCAGAGGATCCAGAAAGCAAGGGTATTTCTATTCCAGCTTTTCGTCGTCTGATGAAGGAAAAGATGGATTATCTGGGCATCGATCATAAGTTCGCTGGACGTTACCTCAATGAGGGCTTCAGCGGTGGCGAGAAGAAGCGTGCAGAAGTTCTACAGATGGCCGTTTTGGAACCGAAATTCGCCATATTGGACGAGACAGATTCAGGCCTAGACATCGACGCATTACGCACAGTTGCAGAGGGCGTGAACAAGCTGGTCGGCCCGGACCTCGGGGCGCTGGTCATCACTCACTATCAGCGCATCTTGAATTACATTACGCCAGACCACGTGCACATTATGTTCGAGGGCCGCGTTGTGGAGAGTGCGGGTGCTGAATTGGCATTACGCCTCGAAGAAGAGGGTTATGACTGGATTCGCGAGAAATACGCAACAGTCACCGAGTAACTCACCCAAATTGCAAATTATATCCAAGGACAAGGGAAAAACATGGTTCAGGATTACGTTCCAAGCAAGAAAGAACTGACAGAAGAGGAATCGCAGCTACGTGATGTGCGTGGTTCCTACGATGAGCAGTACGGCTTCCATATGCCGGAGAACTACAACTTCAAGAGTGAGAAGGGTCTCACTGAGGAGATGGTTCGTAGCATCAGCGTGATGAAGAACGAGCCAAAGTGGATGACGGACGTTCGACTTGAGGCGTACCAGATTTTCGAGGATAAGCCGACCCCGCAGTGGGGTGGCGGTGGCATGTTGGACACCATTGATTACGCTGACATTCACTACTTCGTGCGTGCCACTGACGGGCAGGGGCGCGATTGGGACGAGGTACCGGCGGAAATCAAGGAAACGTTTGATCGACTGGGTATCCCGGAGGCAGAAGCTAAGTTCCTACAGGGTGTGAGCGCCCAGTACGAGTCTGAGGTGGTTTACCACAAGATTCGGCAAGACCTAGAAGACAAGGGGGTGATCTTCACGGATATGGACTCCGCGCTACGTGAGTATCCCGAACTTGTTCAGGAGTACTTCGGGACGATCATTCCGTCTGACGACAACAAGTTCGCAGCATTGAACACCGCAGTTTGGTCTGGCGGATCGTTCATCTACGTCCCACCTGGTGTACATGTTGAGATGCCATTACAGGCTTACTTCCGCATTAACACGGAAAGCATGGGCCAGTTTGAGCGCACGCTCATCATTGTTGACGAAGGTGCTTACGTACACTATGTTGAGGGCTGTACTGCCCCCACATACAGCCGTGACAGCTTGCACAGTGCTGTTGTCGAGATCGTTGTGAAGGAAGGTGGTCGTTGCCGTTACACGACGATCCAGAACTGGTCCAACAATGTGTTCAATCTTGTGACTAAGCGTGCAGCTGCCTACAAGAACGCCACGATGGAATGGGTTGATGGCAACCTGGGTTCCAAGCTGACGATGAAGTATCCTGCCGTGTTACTAATGGAAGAGGGGGCACACGGTGAGGTTCTCTCAATTGCTTTCGCGGGGAAAGGCCAGCACCAAGACGCGGGCGCGAAGATCACACACCTCGCCCCGAACACAACCAGCCAAATCATCTCGAAGTCCATCAGCCAAAATGGTGGACGTGGTAGCTACCGTGGTTTGCTGAAGATCGTAGAGGGTGCTAACGACTCCCGCTCTAACGTGGTTTGCGACGCGCTGTTGTTAGACGACAAAAGCCGTTCCGACACCTATCCTTACATCGAGATTGACGCCAAGCGCGTCACGATGGGCCATGAGGCGTCCGTCAGCAAGGTTGGTGAGGAGCAGTTGTTCTATGCGATGAGCCGTGGCCTGAATGAGTTCGAGGCTAACGCGATGATCGTCAACGGCTTCCTGGAGCCACTGGTGAAAGAACTCCCTATGGAATACGCAATGGAAATGAACCGCCTTATCCAGATTCAGCTCGAAGGTTCTATCGGTTAAGGTTTACACAATACACTTCTGAGGGGATGCTCCATATCGGGTATCCCCTTTTCTATGTACGAAGCTGCACAACACAAAGGAGAATCTGTCGTGGTAGTTGTAAAACGCCGCTCTGAAAAGGCAAACGCCCCGACCTACACCCGCGAGGATGTCGAGGCACTGATTGCACATAACAATGAACCGGAGTGGCTTCAGACCTTCCGCCTGGAAGCGTGGAACTTATACGAGACAATGCCTATGCCAACTCTCCAAGACGAGGCATGGCGTCGGTCGGACTACCGTCACATCAATTGGGAAACAGCAAGCAAGTTGGTCCAGGCAAACGGCGCGACGGTTGATGCAGTCCCCGAAGAAAATATGGAACCACTTGCGGGTGAAGAACACGGTGCGTTGATGGTATTCGTTGACGGTAAGCTAGTCCAGTATGACATGCCGCAGGCATTGGCAGACCAGGGTGTGATCTTCAAAGACTTGCGAACTGCCGCAACCGAAAACGCCGATCTGGTGCAACAATATTTTATGACGAAGGCTGTGCCACCTTCCGACGGTAAGTTTGCCGCACTCCACGGTGCGTTGTGGGATTTTGGCTGGTTTGTGCATGTGCCGGAGAATATCGTTGCTGAGATTCCGATGCATGTCGTCATCTATAACACACAAGATGGTGCAACGATGGGTCACGCGTTGGCCGTCGTTGAGGAAAACGCGCAGGGTACAGTGGTTGTTGATTACGCCTCGCCCGAAGGCCAGGATCAGTCCGCCTACATCGGCGCAACAGAGTTGATCGTCGGGGATGCGGGAAACTTGCGTTACGTGGCGCTGCAAAACTGGAATCGCCAGACCTTCGAGTTCAGTCACCAGCAAGCGCACATTGGCAAGCAGGGTAACTTAGACTGGATCATCGGCACTCTAGGATCGCAGTTTACCAAGGCATTCATCGAGATGGATATTGATGGGATAGGTGGCAACGGTCGTGTGTCCGGCTTTTTCTTCGCGGACAAGGAACAACTTTTCGACCTGGATACACAGCAGAACCACAATGCGCCGTCTACTACGTCTGACTTGTTGTTCAAAGGTGCGGCCAAGTCCGACGCACGCACGGTCTGGCAGGGTATGATTAAGTCGCTACCACAAATGCAGAAGATCGATGGCTTCCAGGCCAGTCGTAACCTGCTGCTGGATGATACTGTTCGCATGGACGGCATTCCGGGGCTAGAGATTGAGGCTGACGATGTGGCTTGCTCGCACGCAGCGACCTTCGGCACACTGGAAACACAGCCAATTTACTATCTAATGAGCCGCGGTATCCCCCGTCATACTGCCGAGATCATGTTGATTGATGGCTTCTTCGACGAGTTGCTTCAGCGTATCCCGTTTGAGAAGGTTGTGAGTCGTCTTCAGGCAGCGGTTGAGGCCAAAATCGAAGGTTAAGGCTGGAAAGCACATCGAACATTCAGTATTGAAATGAACTAGGGCGTACCCAATTATGTGGATACGCCCTTTTCGCTACATAGACATTGGAGAGACTTATGGCGGATTATCGCACAGTGGCCCAAATCGGTGAAATCAACCCAGGTGAGGCCGGCCTTGTGAGCTATGGTCGGATCCCGGTTTTACTGATGAATATCGACGGCACATACCACGCTATTGAGGACCGTTGTTCTCATGCGGATGTCGCCCTCAGCGACGGTGAAATTAACCTGAATACCTGTATGGTCAAGTGCCCAAAGCACGGTTCTGAGTTCGACATCACGACTGGCGCACCGCAGAACCCACCAGCGATCATGCCTGTGTTGGTGTTTGATGTGCGGGTGGAGGGGGACGAGGTTCAAATTGCCCGTCCGACGAAATCCACATGACGACCACAGCGGCAGCAAGACTCAACGCGTTTTACCATGACCTCACGAGGCCGGCAGTCGTTGCACATCGTGGGGCGATGGCATATGCCCCGATGAACACGCTGGCGGCCTTCGAGTTGGCTGTGGAACAAGGCGCTGACGGCATCGAACTGGATGTGTGGCTATGCCAAGACGATATTCCAGTGGTTATGCACGACTTCGGAGTAGACAAAACCACAGACGGTGAGGGGCGGTTGGGGTCCATGCCGCTTGAGGAGATCAAAGCGCTAGATGCTGGAAGTTGGTTTTCTGAGGAATATGCGGGGCAGGAAGTCCCCACGCTGGATGAAGTTTTCGAGGCGGTGGGTCACAAAGTCTGGATTAACGTGGAGATAAAATCTTTACAGATCCAAAATCAGAATGTGGCGTGGCAGGTCTCACAGGTGATTGACCGCCACAACATGCACGAACGTGTGATTGTTTCATCGTTCAATCCGTGGGTTTTACGCCAGATGCGGAAGCTTGCACCAGACATCCCACTGGGCTACCTGGATGCCATCGAAATCAAGCGTTATGCGAAGTTGCTTTTGATCGGTTTGGACTTCCAGGCGTGGCATCCAGAGGACGTACAGGTGACACCGGAGGCGGTTGCACGTGCTCATAGCCGGGGGCGACGTGTGAGTACCTGGACAGTCAACGATGTGGATGATGCTATTCGGATGCGTGATGCTGGCGTTGATGCCATTATCACGGATAACCCGGACAAACTCTTGGCGGCTTTTAGCGAGGGACAGGGCGCAAGTGCGAGTTCAGGTTGAGCTATTATGGCGGCGCTTGATTCGCTTTGGATTTCGCCTTCTCTACAACGAAATGGCGTGGACCTATGACCTTGTGAGTTGGGTTGTCTCACTGGGGCAATGGCGGTGTTGGCAGCGGGTTGCCCTACGCTATCTTCCAGCACCGGCAGATGGACCGCTGCTCGATCTCGCTCATGGTACGGGCAGTCTACACCTCGATCTCATCGAGGCCGACCACGAGTTAATTGGCTATGATCTTTCGCCGTATATGGGACGCATTACCCAACGCAAGCTTCAGAGACAGGGTAAAGCTGTTCGTCTGGTGCGGGGTGCGGGGCAACATTTGCCGTTTGATGACGCAGTGTTCCCAGCGGTGGTTTGTACCTTTCCAACACCGTTTATTTTAGAACCTGCCACGTTATGTCAGCTTTATCGGGTTTTGCAACCAGATGGACGATTAGTTATCGTCATGAGTGGGTTGCTTACAGGCGAGAACCCAGCAGTAGACGTGTTGGAGGTGCTGTATCGGGTTACAGGGCAACGCGGGGATAACTTTGATGATCTAATCACGCCATTTACAGACGCAGGTTTTCAAGCACAGCTTGTTTGGGAGACCTGCCCAGGCAGTCGTGTTTTGTTGATTGTCGCAGAGAAATCCATGTAGATTTGGTCTGGACTTCTTCGTCGGTTGCGATATACTCTCGGAGTATACTTGGTGGGTGTAGCTCAATGGTGGAGCGTCTGATTGTGGTTCAGAAGGCTGTGGGTTCGAGCCCCATCACCCACCCAAACAAAAGCGACTTGCTGAGTCG
>CAYWZS010000118.1:0-13726 GCA_964462905.1 uncultured Anaerolineaceae bacterium | reverse complement strand
CACGCGCCACGCCGTAGGCGTTGCTGCTGCTAAAACGTGAGCATACGCCAACCTCCTAAGGTTAGAGAAATACGAATTTAAGTTACCCCTTTAGTTTGAATATGGACGGTCACAGGGTTCAAACGGAGTGTGTGGGCGGTGACGTTGACGGTGCCTGGCTCGTGGGTCGCTTTGAGGTAGACGGCGGCCTGCCCGCCTGGTAGCACGAGCGGGTTCTCGCCCACGAGTTCGCCGGGGCCATCTACGGTAAAGGTGACGGCCTGTTGTGCGTAGGGGAGCGTGACCCCGTACTCGTCGGTAATCCGCACTTTGACCGGCGTCATGTCCGCGCCGTCTGCCTGGAGTTCGGTGAAGTCGGCGACGGCCACGAGCTGACGTGGCACACCGTCGCTGCTGATGCGCTGTTCCGCGACCTGTTCCCCGTTGATAATGCCAACAATCCGCAATGCGCCGAAGGCCCGCCCCCACATCATCATCATTTGTAGCCCGGTGACGGTGAACGGCGGGTGCGGCAGGTGCGGATAGGTTTCGTGGTCTGGGGTGAAGCGGCCTAGGTGTTCGTCGCCGTACCACACATCGATTTCTTCCACGTTGGAGAACACCAGAATTGGGTCGTTGCCGCCCTCGGAGCGGTCGCCCATCGTCCAGTGGGTTGCCGCTTGCAAGACAATGCGCTCTGACGGCGGGACCTGGGAGGCGTAAACGGCGGCGGCCCACTTCGGCAGCCGGAAGATGTCCATGACACCGTGATAGCAGATGCGGTCGCCGGAGCCGAACTCCTTGTGGGTGTTGTAGTCGAAGGCACACCAGCCAATCGCCCCGGTGACGTTGGGCTGGCCGTGGGCGCGGTCCTGCACATGGGCGTGACGGCGGGCGTGTTCGACCTTGCGCTCCTCGCTGTCGAAGGTTTTCGTCGGGAACATGTGGCCGTTGTACTCTGTGACGATGTGCGGTGTGTTCACGGGTGTCTCGATACTGTTGGAGAAGTCGTTGAAGCCGAACACGTCCTCTAGGAAGCTGCTGTCCTGGAAGTAGCGGACGCCCGTTGTCGGGCGGGTGGGGTCTAGTTGACGGGCGAGTGTGTTCGTGCGTGTGTAGAAGGCCTCGTCGTCTAAGCTCTCGTTGACCCGGACACCCCAGATGATGATTGACGGGTGATTGCGGTCGCGTTCGATCATAGCCGTCACATCACGCAGACTGAGCGCCTGCCAGTCCTCGTCGCCGATGTGCTGCCAGCCGGGGATTTCCTCGAACACCAGCAGGCCGATCTCGTCGCAGCGGTCCAGGAAGTGCGGTGACTGTGGATAGTGTGAGGTGCGGACGATGTTGCAGCCGAGTTCGTACTTTAGGATGTCGGCGTCCTGGCGTTGGAGCCGGGCCGGGGCCGCCGCACCGATGTAGGGGTAGGTTTGGTGGCGGTTGAGGCCACGCAGTTGGATTTTCCTGCCGTTGAGGTAAAAGCCGTCGTCACGGAAGGCGAACTCGCGAAAGCCGAAGTGCACTTGCTGTTGGTCGTAGGGGATGATGGCGTTCGTGTTGGGAATTTTCGCGCCAATTGTGACGGTCATCTCGTAGAGGGCCGGGTGCTCTGGGGACCAGTATTCGACCTCAGTTTCGGCAAAGCTGAGTTCTAGCACGTCGGACGTTCCCGCCGGGATCGTGATCGGCTGTGATCCCTCTAGCGTCGTCGTCGGGTTTGGGCTGTAGCTGGCGCTGATGTGAACTTGGGTGGCTGCTTTGCCCGTGTTGCGGTAAAACACCGCCACCCGCGCCTGTGAACGGCTTACCCCGTCCCCCTGTGTGGTGACGAACACCTTGTCAATCGTGATTGGCTCGACATAGCGCAGACGCACATCACGGTAAATACCACCGAACGTCAGGTAGTCCACCACGTAGCCGAAAGGCGGCACGTCTGGGAGTTCGCGGCTGTCCAGGTGGACCGCCAGCACGTTTTCACCCTCGCGGATATGGTCGGTCAGGTCAAAGCTAAAGGGCGTGTAGCCTCCCGCGTTCACGCCGAGCTTGTGTCCGTTGAGATATACGGTACTGACGAGCATTGCGCCGTCAAAGTCGATGAACAGGCGGCGTCCGTCCAGCGGTTCGGGCAGGGTAAAGCGTTTGCGGTAGGTGCTGATGAACTGGTATTCGGCGTTGTCGAAGTTGTGGTGTGGTAGGTTGATGTTGGTGTGTGGCAGCGTGGCCGGGGCGAAGTCGCTGTCAGGTGCGCCCAGCGCAAGTTCTCGCGGGGCGTAGAGCCAATTGTCATTGAAATTGAGTTCAGAGCGCAAGACGCATGTCCTTATGATGTGGAGGTTAAACAGATCATGCGCATCACGATACATGCGTTGTCGGGTTGGCGTCAATCGTATAGCCGGGTGTCAGCGTTCACGTTCCTGGCGCTGGGGTGGCATATGTGGACATTGCGCCAGCGCGATGCTGCCTGCAAAATGGTAAACGGAAATCATATTACAGCCGCCGGAGGTAGTCGCCAATACCGCGCACGGCCAACGACAGCAACACAAGCCACGTTCCACCGACCCACGCCAGGATAATCTCTAGTTCGTAGGGCGGATAGGCGCGGGGGTTTCGTAGGAAGGCGACCGTTGCGGTTGAGCCGCGCTCAACGACTTGCGGCGGTGGGTAGACGAACGGGTTGTCGTAGGCGAACACCTGGGAGAGCGCGGGAATCTGGGCCAGGGCTGGCGGGAGGGTGGTGAGGTCGTTGTTGTCCAAGCTTAACACCGAGAGCGATCGGAGGGTGGTGAGTTCTAGTGGCAGTTCATGCAGGTCGTTTTCCTGAATATGTAGCGTCGCCAGGGCAGTGAGGTTGGCGATTTCCGGCGGGATCGTCGTCAACTGATTCGAGCCGATATTTAACCAGGTGAGCGTCGTCAGGGTGGTGAGTTCTGGTGGGAAAGCGGTGAACTGGTTGTTGCGGAGGTCGAGCCGCGTCAGGGCGGTGAGGTTGGTGAAGGCAGGTGGGAGGGCGCTCAGTTGGTTGCTATCCAGGTAGAGATGGGTGAGGGTTGTCAGCTCAAAGAGTTCTGGCGGGAGGGTTTGCAGGCCCAAGCCGTTGAGATATAACTCGGTCGCCCCGCTCGCCCGCGCTTTCTCAATGCGGCGTTGTGCCTCGGCGTCGCCGTCGGTAGTTTGGGCGTAGGCGTTGGGCGTTCCAACAAGGAGAACCAGCAACAACAGCAGGCATTCGCGCATGGTGGGTGGTTTTCTCCTGGGCAAGCTCTGTGGGCGAGATGATACCACGGTAGCGCGAACGGGTGCCCCCCGGCAACATTTGGGGCTAAATGGGTGAAATTCATCCCACCGCTAACAGATGGCTTGAGATGTGAAAACAATGTAGAAAGGCCATTGTAATAGTTCACAATGGTTGTGGTATACTGCAATTTCTGTATGTCTCTCTACGGATATAAGGCGGCAACATGGAACATCTCATTGGGACGACCGTCAAAGGCTACAAGCTACTTGAACTAATAGGTACCGGGGGTTTTGGCGCGGTCTACCGGGCGCACCAGACGGTTGTGGAACGTGAGGTCGCCATCAAGATCATTCTGCCAGAACTGGCAAACGCGCCGACCTTCATCCGGCGGTTTGAGACAGAGGCCCAACTGGTTGCCCGGTTGGAACACCCCTATATCGTGCCGTTGTTCGACTACTGGCGCGACCAGAAGGGCGCGTATCTGGTGATGCGGTATCTGCGGGGTGGCAACCTGTCGGGTCTTATCCGTGAAGAAGGGCCGCTGTCTCCCACGCAAACGGGGCGGATGCTCAATCAGATTGCGGCGGCGCTGGCCGTTGCCCACAGTAATAACGTGATCCACCGCGATTTAAAGCCGGACAACATCCTGTTAGATGAGGCTGGCAACTACTACCTGTCGGACTTTGGGATCGCTAAGGAGATCGAGACGGATGTTAACCTGACGCAGACGGGGACGATTATCGGTTCGCCGGCCTACCTGTCGCCGGAGCAGATCACAGGGGACAACCTCACCGCGATGTCCGACGTGTACACGCTGGGCATCTTGCTGCATTACGCGCTGACGGGTGAACACCCCTTCCCCGGTAAGACCCCAACGGCGATGCTGGTTCACCAGATGAAAGACCCGATGCCCCCGGTTCAAATTTACCGCGACGACATCAGCGAGACGTTGGAGGAGGTGTTGCAATGTGCCACCGCCAAAGACCCGGACTCGCGCTATAAAACGGTGACAGAACTGGCGGTGGCGTTTAACCGGGCGCTGCAATCGCCGGACGCTTCGACCTCAGAGGTCCAGCGGATGACGACGCAGAAAGCCCAGATGATTATCACGGGGATGGACACCAGCAACGACGCGCCCAACCCCTACAAGGGCTTGAAGGCCTTCGAAGAGGCCGACACCGGGCAGTTTTACGGGCGCGAGCAACTCACGGAGCAGTTGTTGGCGCGGCTGGCCCCGAACCCGGCGCTGAACCAGGACGGCGATCATCTGCTGGTGATTGTGGGGCCGAGTGGGTCTGGCAAGAGTAGTGTGGTGAAGGCGGGGCTAATCCCTGCATTGCGGCGGGGGGCGTTGCCGGGGTCTGAGGACTGGTTTTACGCGGATATGGTCCCCGGTGCGAACCCAATGGAGGAGGTGGAGGCGGCGCTGTTGCGCGTGGCTGTGAACCCACCAGAGAGCCTTTTGAGCCAGCTACGCGAGAACGAACGCGGGTTGGTTCGGTCGATTAAGCGCATTCTGCCGGACGACCACACGCAACTGGTGTTGTTTATTGACCAGTTCGAGGAGATTTTCACGCTCACGCAGCGCGAGGACACCCGCAAGCACTTCCTCAACAGTCTGCTCAACGCGGTTAGCGAGCCGCGTAACCGTTTACGCCTGATTATCACGCTGCGGGCGGATTTCTACGACCGTCCGTTGGGCTATCACGCGTTCGGCCAGTTGGTGCGGCAGTACACCGAGGTGGTGCTGCCGCTTAGCCCGCAAGAGCTTGAAAGCGCCATCGTCCAACCTGCACAACAGGTGGGGGTGGTGCTAGAACCAGGCCTGGGGACAGCGATTGTCGAGGATGTGCGCGACCAACCCGGTGCGTTGCCGCTGTTGCAGTACGCGCTGATGCAACTCTACGAGCAGCGCGAGCAAGGTCGGCTGACGCTGGACGGCTATAAGCAGGTCGGCGGGGCGCTGGGGGCGCTGGCCCAGCGTGCCGAAACACTCTACAGCGCGTTGTCGCCGGCTGCGCAGGACCAGGCGCGGCAGATGTTCCTGCGGTTGGTCACGCTGGGTGAGGGGACGGAGGACACGCGGCGGCGTGTGACGCGCAGCGAGCTGCGGGCGCTGGGCGATGAGCGGGTTATGCAGGAGGCGATTAACACCTTCGGCGACCAACGCCTGCTAACGTTCGACAATGATCCGCAGACCCGCGAGCCGACGATTGAGGTCGCGCATGAGGCGCTCATCCGGGAGTGGCGGCGCTTGCGGGAGTGGCTGGACGCTGCCCGTGAGGACTTGCGGACGCAGCGACGGCTGTTTCAGTCTACGTTGGAGTGGATGAACGCGGACCGTGACCCCAGCTATTTGACATCCGGCACCCGCCTGGAACAGTTCGAGGGGTTGCAGCGGGCTGCGAACGTGGCGATGAATGAGGACGAGACAGCCTATGTTGCGGCGAGCGTCGCGGCGCGTGATGCGCGGCTGGCACAGGAGGCCGAACGGAAAGCGCGTGAGGAGGCGCTCGAGGCACGGGCGCAACGGCGGTTGCAGTGGTTGGTCATTGGGACGAGCTTGGCGGCGATGGTGGCGCTTGCGTTGGCGTTCTTCGCGGTGCAGGCGCAACAGGACGCGGTGGTGGCGCAGGCCGCAGCGGAAGAGGCCGCTATCACAGCACAGGAGCGAGAGGCAGAGGCGAAGGCGGTCGCGTTGGCGGCGAACGCCCTCACCCTGGTTGACAACTACCGTCCGACCCTGGGCCTGGTGTTGGCGCTAGAGGCCGCTAGCCGCCGCCCGGACTTGACATCGGTGCAGCAGGCGTTGGCAGCTACGGCCTACAGCCCGTCGGCGTTGGCGCAGTTGAACCCGCTGGTGGGTGTGTCGCTGGTCAGCGTGAGTTTTAACGCGGACGGCACACGGGTGGCAGCCGGGAGCGCGGACGGGCAATTGTTGGTGTTGGACCCCACCACCCGCGAGACACGGATTGCGGTGCCAGATGCCCACACCGACGCCGAGGGAGTGGCGGTGGCGGTGACGGCGGTGGACTATAGTGTCTCTGGCGAGACGATTGCCAGCGGGGACACAACTGGCACGATTAAGCTGTGGGACGCGGCAACGGGCGACCTGATTGATAGCTGGGACGCCCATACCGAGCGTGTGACCGTCCTGCACTTTGGGCCGGACGGCGAGCGGGTGTTAAGCGGAAGCAACGACACACAGTTGATCCTGTGGGATGCCCTCACCGGGGAGCAAATTCGCACCTTTGACGGCCATGTCGGGACGATTTTCAGCGCGGACTGGGCGTGGGAGGCCGGGTTGGTTGTGAGCAGCACGGGCGACTCACCGATGGACGACGGGCCGGATGATCGGCAGGTGCGGGTGTATGACGTGGAGACGGGTGAGCAGGTACAGGGCTTTGTGCCGGGCGGGTCCGGCTGGTTACGGGCGACGGCCATCACCCCGGACGGCGCTACAGTGGCCGTGGCATCTTACGACCCGAACGCGTTCGGCGGCACAATTCGCCTGCTGGACGTGCAGACGGGGCTGATGCAACAGGGCCTCTACGGGCACACGGATGTCATCACCACGTTGGACATTAGCCGGGACGGACAGCGGTTGATCTCTGGCGGTTGGGACCAGACGGTGCGGGTGTGGGATTTGGCGAGTGGCGCACGGCTGCACCGCTTTGACACGCAGACGGACCGTATTCTCATGGCGCGGTTTGACCCAGTGGGCGATCACGCATTGGTGGCGGTTGGGCGGGATAGCGGCTCCCCTGTCGATTCGCGCACCCTCTACTATCGCCTGGGAACGCTGGCGCTGGAACACACCTTGCGCGGTCATACGGACTGGTTGTGGAGCGTGGGCTATAGCCCAGACGGCAACCTGCTGGCGACGGGGTCCGGCCATTTGAACACAGCGGAGGGTGATAACTCGGTGCGGCTGTGGGACACCGCGACCGGGGCTGAACTGGCCGTGATTCAGGGCCACGACAACACGGTGAACGGCGTGGACTTCCACCCGACAGAGGCGATTCTGGCGTCTGGAGCGTGGGATGGCCGGGTGCGGCTGTGGAACGTGACGGACCCGGCAGCGCCGGAACCGTTGGCCGTTCTCGCGGAGTATGAGACAGCAGTCAACGATGTGGACTTTGGCCCGAATGGGGAGGTGTTGCTGTCTGCGGGGGGGGATGGCAAGGTTGTGATGTACAACCTCGCGAATAATGAGGTTGTCCGCGAGATCGAGGCGCACCCTGGGGCGCGGGTGTTGCGGGCGAAGTTCAGCCCAGACGGAACGCTCATTGCGAGTAGCGGGACGGACAGCACGGTGCGCGTGTGGAATGCGCGGACGGGCGAGATGGTACGTGAGCTTGAGGGGCATACTGGCTGGGTGAACACGGTTAACTTTGACCCCACTGGCGAGCTGATCGTCTCTGGGGCGGACAACAACCTCATCATCTGGGATTTGACTGCGCCGGAGGGCGATGAAATCTACCGAATGCTGGTGGGACACAAGGGATTCGTTTACGGCGGCGACTTCAGCCCGGAAGGGCAATACGTGATTTCCGTGGCGAGTGATACGAGCGTGCGGCTGTGGGAGGTAGCGACGGGCGCGGAGATTCGGCGCTTTGACGATCATACGAACTGGGTATTGGATGTCGAGTTCCACCCAGACGGCACCAGCGCGACCTCAGTCGCAGAGGATAACACGGCTCGCATCTGGGAGATTGCGCCCTCAACGGACGTGCTGATTGCCTGGGCGGCGGAGAACCGTTATGTGCCGGAACTCACCTGCGACCAGCGTGAGCAGTACGACGTTGAGCCGCTGTGCGACACGTTAGCGGAAGGTGGGGCCGGGCGTAGGCGCGAGGTTCGCTCCACAAGCAGCGACGATGTAACGGATTAATCCGGCGCGTCGTAGCCGATCACGTTATTCAGTATCGCGTCTGTGAGGCGTGCGCCGTCCAGGTTGGTGTGGGTGAGGTTGGCCCCTGTCAGGTCTGCCCCGGTGAGGTCGGCGTCTTTGAGGTCTGCGCCGTTGAGCAACGCGCCACTGAGGTTGGCCCCCTTCAAGTTGGCCCCGTGTAGCTTGGCGCTGATGAGGAAGGCCCCGGTGAGGGTGGCTTCGGTGAGGGTGGCCCCTGCGAGCCGTGCCCCGGTGAGGTTGGTGTCGGTCAGGTCGGCGTGGGTCAGGTCACAGTTTTCCAGGTCCGCGTCGGATAAATCCGCGTTCGTCAGGTTGGCGCGGGTGAGCATCGCCTGGCTCAGGTTGATGCTTTCCAGGTTGGCGTTGGTCATGTTGGTATTGGGGAGTTGCGCCCCAGAGAAGTTGGCGTCTTTGAGGGTTGCGCCGACGAACAACACACCGATCATCTGAGCGCCGATGCAGGTCGCCCCGACGAGAACCGCCCTGGAGAAGTCCGAACGGGTAAAGTCCGCCGTGGTGAGATCGGCGTGGGTGAGGTCGGCCCCGCCGAAGTGGCTACGCCGCGCCACAGCCGACACAAATTTTGCCCGTTGTAGGTTGGTACCGTTGAGGTTGATGTGGGTCAGGGTCGCGTGGGTGAAGTCTGCCCCGGACAAATCTTGTTCGTGGAAGTCCGCATTGGTTAGGGTTTGTTTGCGGTAGTCGTGCTGCGACATCGGTGTACCCTCCTGAGTCGAAAGCGCCTCTATCTATTGTAGTGCCGTCCCCAATAGAAAAGTGTTAGGGTCTGCAAACGCAGCTAGCCAGACCGCCACCAGTACAGCACCACGTAGAATAACAACCACGCGGCAAAGACAAAATCCCAGAGCTTGACCGTTGCCTCGATCGCCCAGGTGTCGCCTGCGTCAGCGGTCGGGTTGGGTTGGGTGTTGAGGCCCATGCCGATGAAAATCGTCACAGTGAGCGCGTGTAACAGGTGAAAGCCTGTCATCAGCCGGAAAACAGCGCGATACTGTGTCCCTTCTACGTCCACCTGGGCCACCGCCCACCACTCGTAGGCCATAATCAGGCAGAAAAGAACACCTGTTATGAGTGCGGTCGTCCACAGCGGCACGAAGCCGCGTAGGTCGGCGGCCTCGGCACGGCGTAGGGCGCGGCGGGCGGCGGCGACCCCGGCGAGTAGTAATCCGGTGGCGATGGTGGGGAGTAGCACGCCCATCGCCTGTACGTTGGGCGGCGGCCAGCTTGTGTACTGGAAGCGCAACTGCCAGTTCACCATCACCAGGGCCAGAAATGCCATCATCCAGCTAATTTGAAAGACCAGGATGCCCAGCCGCCGATTTTCAAGGCGTTGCTTGGCCTCACGTTCGGCCTGGCGTGCCTCGCGCTCTCGTGCGGTGAGTTTGTCCCCGAAGTAGTCCCGCTGTGCCATTCTATCTCCCAGTAATCCACATATTTTGTGTTTGTAATACCCATGATAGCAACGTGCGATGACGGACGGAAGATGGTTTTGTTTAACTTGTACTGGTTTTCTGGTGCTGCTGCTGGAGCCATTGGTGGGCGACTTCTAACTCGTGTTCACGAAAGGAACAGATCACAATATTCGGGTGCAGTTTGCTGAACAAAAGTGCCCACAGACCAATCATCGCCCTGCTGTTGTGGACGAGCGCGAGATACAGACCGTTGCTGATGCGATGTTCGTGCTGCCGTAGAACTTCACGATAGCGGCTTATGGCATACATCATGGGTTGGTCGCCAGAGAAGATGGTGTCTGACAGAAACAGGTAGGGATCTGTGCAATTGGATGACGCAGTAGCCGCGAAGATCTCGTTGATCGCGTCTACGGACCTGTCAATAGACTGCTCCGAGGCAACAAGATGCCGGAACTCGTGAACCCCAGAGGGATGGTGGATGTATTGGAAGTGGTCCCGCACGGTTTGGTTTAACATGGTGGTCACTTAGCCTAAACGTTTATGTTTTAATTGTATTAAATCAATTTTAACTTAATTTCACTTGGGTGTCTAACGAAAAAACAAGGCCCGTTTGTGAATAAACAGATTTCAAACACCGTGCCCCCCCACACACATAAAAACGCGATAGGCGGGAGGTGGTTTTTGTGGGGTTCAACACTTACGATGTCGTTGGGTGGGCCTCCGCGCTGAGGAGAATCCGCGCAACCGGCAGATAGTAGATGGTGAAGTGGGTAGCCGCCGTCTCGCTGAAGGCGATGTAGGCATCCTGCGAGACGACGAAGGTCTCCCCGCCGACGGTCACCAGATACTCGGTCGTGACGCCGTTGGGGTTCTTGTAGTCTTTTGTGTCCAGGTGGAGCGTTCCCCGCTCTGCCGTGACCGCCCCCGCTTTGACGGCGGCCATGTAGTCGCCGCGCCCGCGCCGCGACAGCACAAACAACCCCGCGCCCAACGCCAGCAGTAACCCGCCGGACAGCAACCCGCCCTGGGTGGCAATCCACAGCCCACCGCCGACCAAGCCCAGGATGAGCAGGTTGCCGATAATCAGGCCCAGGCTGTTACGGGCGCGGAGTTTGGCCCGTTGGCGCTCGGAGACGTGGCCGTCGCGGTTGGCAGCGAGATCGTCGGCAGTGAAGGCGAGGGCTTCATCCAGCGGGAGAAAGTCGTCTCTGTGATCGTGGTCGGTCATGGTATGACATCCTATTTGTCTGTTCGTGTTCACCGGAATCATATAGGATGGGGCGAAGTCCGCCCACGGAAAATGCGCTTATGAACCCGAACCTGCTGTTTGCCATATTGCTGTTGCTGGTCATCACGACGGGGCGGGTAGACGCGCAGGGGGTGCCATGTTGGGAACAGTGGGGCGCGGCGTGTACGGTGACGGCGGTGCAGGCTGGGGTGATGGCCGTGCGCGGTGGGTTGGGGCTGGTGCCAGTGGCCCCGGTCGCGGTCTGCCAGATGACGCCGAGCACCGGGCAGGGGGCGGGGGTGAATGTGCGGGCACTGCCGGATATTGATTCTGATGTAGTGGGGGATATCCCGCTGGGCGAGTACCGGGAGGTGACGGCCCTCAGCCGGGACTGGGTGCAGACGGTGACGCGGGGCGGGGATGCCGGGTTTGTCGCGTTGCGGTTGGCGGCGCTGGTGGGGCCGTGTGGGGATGTGCCGCGCTTTGTGGTAACGCCGTAAGGGAGGGGATACGTGCCATGCTGTGCCCTGTACTCGTGGGAGAAGGCCATCTTTCCCCCCCAGCTTTTCACAGCACAACACAGGCAGCGTATCACAGGTTGCCCGTGCGAGATGTCATATTTCGCACCTCTTTTTGCAAACGGTCCCCGGCGTTTGCTACACTTGTTTACATTTACAGGGGATTGAAGGAGAACGATTGGTGCGAAAACTGGTGATGGGATTTTTGTTGGGAGTGATTGGGATGTTGTTGGCGGCCTGTGGCGGGGTTGGCGGCAATGCTGGCCCTGATATTGGCGCGACAAATGCGGCGCTGGACGCGATGCCACAGCTTGAGGTGACGGTGTCTGGCGGGTTGGATACGAGTATCAGCGCCCGCAGCACGGGATTAGGCTGCACAGGCGCAAACGGGATTGTGCGGAACGCGTTCGTCATCACGCAGGATAACCTGACGATCTACATCCCGGTGACACTTAGCCCCGGCCAAATCCCGGTGGTGGGACGCAATGAACCCGGTGCAGTCGACGCAAGTAACGTCGTCTTTGAGTACCTGCCGACGAGTTCGCAGTTCTTCGGGGGCGGTAGCGAGGGCACGTTCACACTGAACTCGCTGCCGTCACGGGTGGGTGAGTTCGCAATGGGTGACTTCGACATCACGCTCACCGACAGCGATGATACCGAGATCAACCTCGTGGGGCGCTTCCGCGTCCCGGCAAGCCTGCGGACCTTCGACGCCTGCCCGGGTCAACTGGTGGCGACGCCTATCCCCCCGCCAGAGTAAGTTTGCTTTAAGCTGGGAGGCCGGGCGTGGTCCTCCCAGCTAGCCCCCTGGTGCGGCGAATTCCGCTAAGATTGCCCGTTGTTCTGCCTGTGGGACCGCACTCAGCCAGCCAGTGTCCCGCGAGAAAACGCTGTTTGCCAACAGCCGAAACACCTGTCCTGGTGGGGGGAAACCAAGCGGTTCGGTTTGTAGGATGTCCGTGACGGCGATAACACCCTCAGCATCGGGGGCCTTTGGCGCGGCGAAGCGTAACACCAACACAGCTTGATCTCCCTCCGCAGCGGGCACGACCTCAGCCGTGACACCATCAACATACCGCTTCGCTAGCATCTCCGCCAAGGGCAGTTGTACTGCCAGACTGAAGTAGTTCTCTACACGAGCTGGGAGTATCTCGGCGGCGGCTTCGGCATCCGCGACGGTGTTGTAGCCCAGCAGCACCAGCGCAACCTGCTCGTCGTCGGTGGCGGTGTCCACCAACAGCAACAGGTCATACGGCGGCAGATCACCCGGCGCGGCGTCCAAGCGCTCAAGCAGGGTTTCGGCACGCTCGGCCCGTTCGCCCTCGTCTAAAACCATCAGCAGATCGACCATGTAGGAGACATCCCGCAGGCCGGTAAGGGCGTCGCCATCGAAGAAGATCGCCTGCATAACCGGGCCATAGCCGACAGCGGTCTCTGCGAGTAGGGCGTAACGTGGGTTCTCTGACAGTGATTGGCGCGGACCCGCCACCACTGCGATATGCTGTTCGACCTGTTCTAGCACCGGGGAACTGAGCAGGTAGCCGTCACCGAGGACGAGCGGCTGCTTGCGCCCCAACGGTCCGCCGAAGGGATTGGCGGGTTGGCGGCCACGTGGGTCCACGTCTTGCCCTGCCTCGCAACCGTCCGGGCCGCACCACAGTTCAACCGGGGAATCTGGTTCCTCGGCAAACTCGAAGGCGGTGAGCGCCTCCCGCACGGCGTCGGCGTCGTAGTCCAGTGTAAACAGCGTCGTGTTGGTGGGTGGCGTGCCGAAAGCGACCTCCTGTTGCACGTCGAACAGGCTGAAGCCGAGCAAATCCCGCGTTTCGTCGTCAAACGTGAGGAACACCCCTGATTGCGAGGTTGCGTTGCTCTGGAACACGCGCCACCACACGAGACGCTGCGTGTTCAGGCCGCGTGTAAACGGATTGCGTGTGGTGATGTCCGCGTTGCGCCCGGCGTTTAGGCTCGGTGGGATGGCAGCGGGATAGGCCTCGGTAATGGCGGCCCGGTCATTGTAGTAGATTTCGGTGCGTGTGAGGCGGTTATCTGGAATTAGGGACAGCGCGGCGAGAAACGGGTCGTCATCCTGGGCCGTTGTGGGAACGAGGACCAATAATGTCAGCAGCACCAGTAGCAACGCGCAACGGCGCGTCCACATGATTGTAAAACGTCGCATAGGGGGGGGATTCCTCCAGGGTAGGATGCGTCAATGCCCCCTAGCCTACCTGATTCCCGCGTGGGGGGCGAATGGCTCTGCGTCGCGTTACACAGGGGCATGAGACGGGACGGTGTACCGATGGTCATTTCGTAGAAAGACAGGCCCACCCAACCGGGGAAAGATCGCTGTTAATGGAGGCGATCCACCTTAGAAAACATAGTTATATTCTGACAATGCTCCAGACCATATATCATAGT
>CAYWZS010000117.1:0-13903 GCA_964462905.1 uncultured Anaerolineaceae bacterium | reverse complement strand
CGGAAATGTATGTGGCGCGTCCAACAGTGATGAAGAAAAGCGACGTTGAGCGCGAGGCGGATCGCTCATGGTTTCAACGCGAGACGGTGGTCGGTGCTGTTTTCTACGTGGACCTGTTCGCGGGGGACTTCGGCGGGGTGCGCGAGAAAATCCCGTATTTGCAGGAGTTGGGGATTACCTATTTGCACCTGATGCCGTTGTTCATGGCTCCGGTGGGGAACTCGGACGGCGGCTATGCCGTTAGTAGCTACCGCGAGACAAACCCCACGCTCGGCAGCATGGCCGACCTGCGCGGGCTGGCCGCCGAGTTGCGTGAGGCAGGGGTTTACCTTGTGTTGGATTTCATCTTCAACCACACCTCCAGCGAACACGATTGGGCGGTACGGGCACGGCGCGGTGAGGAAAAATATCGCGATTTCTATCGTTTGTTCCCGGACCGCACGCTGCCGGACCAGTACGAACAGAATCTACGTGAGATCTTCCCGGAGCAGTCTCCTGGTAATTTCACCTGGAACGACGAGGTTAAGGCGTGGGTGTGGACGACGTTCTACAACTTCCAGTGGGATTTGAACTACGCGAATCCGGCGGTTCTTATGGCGATGATGGGGGAGATGTTGTTCCTGGCGAATGTCGGCGTGGATGTGTTGCGGTTGGATGCGGTGGCGTTCGTGTGGAAGCGGATGGGGACGCCGTGCGAGAACTTGCCAGAGGCACACAAGATCATCCAGGCGTTGAACGCGCTGGTGAAGCTGGCTGCACCGGGGATGATTTTCAAGAGCGAGGCGATTGTCCATCCTGACGATGTAACGAGTTACATCGGCTGGGAGGCGTGTCCTGTTTCCTACAATCCAACCCTGATGGCGATGACTTGGGACGCGCTGGCGACTCGTCGAGTGGGGCCATTGCTCTACGCGATGCGTAACCGCTATCCGCTGCCAGATGACTGCGTGTGGGTGAATTACATCCGTGTTCATGATGATATTGGTTGGAGCTTCGCCGACGATGACATGGCACAGTTCGGGATCAACGGTTACGACCATCGCCAGTTTCTCAACCGTTTTTACACCGGGCAGTTTGAGGGTAGCTTTGCGCGGGGGTTGGGATTTAACTACAACCCGGTGAACCAGGATATGCGAATTGTGGGGACGGCGGCGTCACTGGCTGGGCTGGAACAGGCATTAGAGGCCGACGACGAGATGTTGGTTCGCCATGCGATAAACCGCCTGCTGATGATTCACAGCTTGATTTTGTCGTCGGGTGGGATTCCGTTACTGTACATTGGTGACGAAATTGCGACGTTGAACGATTACAGCTACCAGACGGACCCGCGCAAGGCCAACGACTCACGGTGGGTGCACCGCCCCTATTACGACTGGGAGCGCAACGCCGCCCGCACGGATACGTCTACACCCCAGGGTGAGGTGTTCACGCGGTTGCAACACATGATCCATGCACGTAAGCAAACCCCGGCGCTCGGCGGGGCAGAAAACCGCTACTTCGACACGGGCAGCCCGCATGTTTTGGGCTACGTCCGTAACGATGTGGTGCTGTGCCTGCACAACTTCGCTGAGGTTGAGCAGACTATCAGCCGGGGCCGGTTGGCGATCCATTGGGCGATCCCCGGTAAGGTAGTTGATCTGACATCGGACAGGCGGCTGTCGTTGAACGACGGGCTGACGTTGGGGCCGTACAGCTTCGTCTGGCTGACTGCCGGGCGTTAGTTCGTGAGAATTGACGCCATCATTGTGCCGTCTACGTTGCCACCGCTGACAATCACGCCGACGCGCCCAGTTGTGTGGACTGTGCCACTGAGCAGGGCAGCGGCACCTAACGCGCCGGACGGCTCCACAACCAGCTTCATGCGGTAGAATAGGAAGCGCACAGCTTCTCTAATGTTGTCTTCGCTGACTGTCACCATATCGTCAACATAGTGGCGCACGAGGGGGAAGGTGTAGTCGCCGAGGGACGGGGTACGGGTGCCGTCGGCGATAGTCGGGGGGTTGTGAACTGTGTGCAGCGTCCCGGTGTGGAAAGAGCGGGTTGCGTCGTCGGCGAGTTCTGGCTCCACCCCGACCACCTTGCACGCCGGGTTGATCCCCTTGGCCGCAATCGCACAGCCGCTCAACAGGCCGCCGCCACCACAGCACACCAATAGCGTGTTGATGTTGTCTACGTCCTGTAGTAGTTCGAGTGCTGCTGTGCCCTGCCCTGCGATTACGTCTGGGTGGTCATAGGGCGGTATGACGGCGTAGCCGTGTTCGGCGGCGAGGGATTCCGCCAGTTGCTTGCGGTCGCTCTCGGAGGGGTTATAGGTGACGACGTTTGCGCCGTAGCCACGGGTGGCGGCGAGCTTGGCGGCAGGGGCGTTCTCTGGCATGACGATGGTCGTGTGAATTTGGAGCAGCTTGCCCGTCAACGCGACGGCCTGCGCGTGGTTGCCGGATGAATAGGTGATAACGCCGTTGGCTTTGGTTTCCGGGGAAAGTTGGCTGATGGCGTTGTAGGCTCCACGGAACTTAAATGCGCCGATTCGCTGGAAATTCTCGCATTTAAGGAAGGCTGTTGCGCCGACTCGCTTGTCGAGTGTAGCGGATGTCATAATGGGCGTGCGATGTGCCACGCCGTCTAGCCGGGCTGCGGCTGCCTGAATGTGGGGATAGGCGACACGATCCAAGGCTTGTTGGTCGTTAATCATTAGAGAATAGCCTTTTCTTTGGAAAATCTGTTTTGACAAATATAGCGTATGACGGGCATGACGGGCAAAATGGGCTTTTTCGGTTCTCGCGGCGATGGTGTATAATGTACGTATGACATATTGTTTCTTTGAGGAGTGAGCTATGGCACAGTCGGCACGCGACAAGATTTTAGGCAAGCTGCGGGCGGCGCGTGACCCCTTCCCGGACTTAGAAGCCCCCGCTGAACGCAAGACTGTTACGTTACGCGAGGATGTGTCCCCGGCGGCGTTGCGGGCGCGGTTCATTCAAGAGGCGGAGGCGCTCAAGTGCAAGGTCCACGAGGCTGGGAGCGATGCGGACGCGCTCGAAATTCTGTTAGACCTGCTGGGCGACGACAGGCGGGCGCTTATGTGGGATGCCGAACACATCCCCGTTAATGGACTGGCGGACGTACTTACGGCCCAGGGTGTGACGGCGGCGGAACCCCGTGACCGGGACGTGCGCGTGGGGATTACTGGGGCAGATGCGGCGCTGGCGGCTACCGGGAGCCTGGTTGTCATCACCGATGCGGGGAAGTCGCGGCAGGCGTCGTTGATGCCGCCGGAGCATATCGCCGTTCTCAAGGCGGACCGTATCCTACCGGACTTGGAGGCGTTCTACGCCGCACAGTCCGCCGATACCTACCGCAACAACAGCAACATCGCTGTGATCTCTGGCCCGTCCAAGTCCGCAGACATCGCGATGACGATGGTCCACGGGATGCACGGCCCCGGTATGCTCCACATTATTATCGTGCCCTGACTCATATCCCGTTGTTTGCCGGGTATTGGATAAAAGAAGTCCCTTTTTCACCGAAAGAATAGTTAAGATGACTGATTACATTCTCGCTCATGACCTCGGCACCACGGGCAACAAGGCGACCCTCTACGATCAGGCGGGTGTACAGCGGGGTAGTGCCTTCTACGCCTACGACACGCGCTTCCCACAGACAGGTTACGCCGAACAAAGCCCGGATGATTGGTGGGGGGCGGTTTGCGCGACCACCCACCAGCTTCTACAGGAGACGGGCGTCACCGGGGCGGAGGTGGCCTGTGTGACCTTCTCCGGGCAGATGCAGGGGGTGGTTCCGCTGGATAGAGATGGCAACGCGCTGCGCTCGGCGATTATCTGGATGGACCAACGCGCCACCGCCCAGGCCGCCCGTGTTGCGGAGGTTGTCTCGCCGGAGACGGTCTATAGGGTAACGGGGCATCGCATATCCCCAGCCTACTCGCTCCACAAGATCCTGTGGATTCGTGATTATCAGCCGGAGATTTTCGCGGCAACCCACAAGTTCATGCACGCCAAGGACGCCATGATTGCCCGGTTGACCGGGAAATTCGTCACGGAGCCGTCCGACGCCAGCGGGATGAACTGCTATGATCTTGTTGGTGGGGGGTGGGCGGTGGAGATTCTGGGGGCGGTGGGCCTGGACACATCCAAGTTGCCGGACCTTGTGCGGTCGGTGGATGTGGCTGGGGGGATTCGGGCAGAGGTCGCTGAGGAGGTGGGATTGCCCGCCGGTACGCCTGTGGTTGTGGGTGGCGGGGATGGTGCGTGTGCGTCGGTAGGGGCGGGGTCTGTGCGGTCTGGCGTGGCCTACAGCTATGTTGGCTCGTCCGCCTGGATTGCGACGGCCAGTGAGGAACCTATCTACGACCCGGCACGGCGCACCTTCACTTTTGGGCATGTGGTGCCGGGGCTGTTCATCCCGATGGGAACAATGCAGACGGCGGGGGCGGCTTATCAGTGGGCGCGGGACCAATTGGCCCCCACGGAGCGTCAAGCGGCGGAGGCGCTCAAGGTGTCGCCTTATACGCTGATGAACGCGGTTGCCGAGACATCGCCGCCGGGCGCGAACGGTTTGCTGTTCCTGCCGTACCTGATGGGGGAGCGTGCGCCGCGTTGGAACCCCAACGCGCGGGCGGGGTTTGTCGGGCTGACGATTCGCCACACGAGGGCGGACATGGTGCGCTCGGTGTTGGAGGGGGTGGCGCTCAACCTGCGGGTGATCCTGGAGGCTTTTCGCGAGCAGGGGGCAGCGATTGAGGATATTCGCGCTATCGGCGGCGGGATTAGTGGCCGCTTGTGGGCCGGGATCATGGCGGACCTGTACGGCGTGCCGATCCACCGCCTGCGTGAGCTAGAGGGTGCAACCTCAATGGGGGCGGCAGTGGTAGGCGGGGTAGGTGTGGGTTTGTACCCGGACTTCTCCGTCGCGGAGAAGATGAATGCCATAGACGACACCATCACGCCGAACCCGGTGCATGAGGCGACCTACAACGCGCTGTACGGTGCGTTCGAGGCGACGTACACTGCACTGGAACCGGTGTATGATCTGCTCGCAGAGCTATAAGGGCTGGATGGTGGCGTGCTTTCCTTAAGATGCGTTGGTGGGGGCTAGGCAAACGATGGTGGATGTGATCTTCTGGGACCGTGAGAGCAAGTATCCAATCCTGATTTTACAGACGGATGCAGAGACATCGGTGCGGGATTGGGATGAGTATCACGCACGGATTGATGCCCTGTATGCAATGGCGGCAGATCATGAGGGGTATGTGTACTTGATTTTTGATGCACGGGACACACATCTACCACCTGGTAACGCCATTGCCCACTTGCGGCAAGGCTTTGAGGCGACGCCGGAGAATGTGCGTGTGGCGTATATGATTACCCAGAACCCGGTTGTGCGGCGCATGGTGGAAATCGTCATGCGGCTGATTGTGACACATCCGGCGATCAAGAAATATCAGTTTGTTCGTAATATGGATGAGGCGTATCGCCGTATTCGCTCACAAGAGGGAGACATCGCGTGATCCGCGTGTATTGGGACACAACGCAAGCTGTTGCCGTGGTTCGGCTAGACTATGCCGACCCGATCGTCTCGTGGGCTGAATACGACGCGGCGATTGAGCAGGCAAATGCGTTAGTGGCCGCGCGTGCGCCGGATGCTGTGCATGTGATTCACAACCCCGGGCAGGCGCATATGCCGCCGGGTAACCCGCTGGTGCATTTGCGGCAGGCCGTTGAATCCGCACCGGACAACATTTCCGGGTTGTGGATGGTGGTTCATAATCCGTTGGCACGGTACATTACCCAGGCCACGTTGAAAATGGTGGTGACATCGGAAAAGGTGGCGAAATATACTTTTGTTCAATCACTGGATGACGCCTACGCGCAGATCCAGGTACGGGAGCTACAACACAAAAATGCTTAAAACAACCTTACTTCACCCAGAAATTCTAGCGGCGCTGGGCGCGTCCGGCCACGGCAGCGGGGTGCTGATTGCGGATGGCAATTACCCGTTCATGACACGGGCGAACCCAGCAGCCAAGCGCGTTTACCTGAACCTTGCGCCGGGGCTACTCACGGTGACGGATGTGCTGAAGGTGCTGTTGACGGCGGTCCCGGTGGAGGCGGCCCACGTTATGACCCCTGATGACGGGAGCAAGCCGTCCATCTTGGCGGACTTTGAGGCGTTGCTGCCGGGCCTTGAACTCCAGGTCCACGAGCGGTTCCCGTTCTACGACATGGCGCGGGACGCTGATGTGTCGCTGGTGATTGCGACGGGCGAACAGCGTACCTACGCTAACATTTTGCTGGCGATTGGGGTGGTGCAACCCGAAGGAAGTGTGGCATGAGTCAGTATCTTGTTGGGATTGCAACTGGGGACGGCTACGGCTTGGGCCTGGAGACGAAGGACGCGGTGTTCGCGCTGAACGTGGACCTCGCCACGTTGATGCAGACGCCGTTGAAGAACCTACCGGGTGTGCTTAGCCGGGCGACAGGCGCACAGGTCACGGTTGATCCGTTGCCGATACGGGTGCCGGATGCGTGCGAGGTGTGGGCGGCGGGCGTCACCTACAAGATCAGTGAGGAGGCGCGTGAGCGTGAGTCCGGCAATAGCACTATTTACACTCGTGTCTACGATGCCGAGCGCCCAGAGCTGTTTCACAAGGCCGTTGGCTATGATGTCGTGGGGGATGGGGACGCGGTCGGTATTCGTCACGATTCTACATGGGACGTCCCGGAGCCAGAACTCGCGATTGTGCTGAACAGCCGCTTGCAGGTCATCGGGTTCACTGTGGGCAACGATATGTCCTCGCGGGACATTGAGGGCGATAATCCGCTGTATCTGCCACAGGCGAAAATTTACTATGGGGCCTGTGCGATTGGGCCGCGCATCTGGCTAAACCCCGGTGCGGCGGATTATCCGTCAGCGACGATCCGGGTTTGCATCCGCCGGGAAGGCGAGGATGTGTTTGAAGGCGACACGCACACGCGCAACTTACGCCGCCCGCTGCCGGAACTGGTGGACTACTTGGGGCGCTGTAAGCCCTTCCGCAACGGCGCATTTCTGATGACGGGAACGGGTGTTGTCCCGCCGGATGATTTCACCTTGCAGTCCGGCGACACTGTGAGGATCATAATCGAGGGCATCGGCGAATTGTCCAACCCGGTGCGGACCGTTGAAAGGCTTATCTAGCGACGAATAACAGGAGACACAGCATGGCGACACCGATCATACTGCCACAGCAGGGGAACTCCGTAGAAACCTGCCTCATGACGGCCTGGAAGAAGCAGGTGGGGGAGGTTGTTCGGGCTGGGGAGGTGCTGGCCGAGGTGGAGACAGACAAGGCGCTGTTCACGGTTGAGGCAACAGCGGACGGCACCCTGCTCGAGCAGTTCTACGCCGTGGGCGATATGGTCCCGGTTATGACGGCGATTGCGGCGGTGGGGGAGCCGGGCGAAAACGTAGATGACCTGCGTCCCGCTGCTGCTACACCAGCCAACGCCCCGCAAACACAGGCTGCCCCCGCACAGCAGGCCACACAACCGCGTCCGCAACCTACCCTGCGCCAGGGGGCCAGTGACGGCCAGGTGTTGATCTCGCCGCGTGCCCAGGCGCTTGCCCAGCGCAGGGGCGTTGATGTGAGGCAAATCAGCGGCAGCGGCCCTGGTGGGCGCATCATCGAGCGCGATATTGAGGCGGTGCTGGCAGGCCGACCGGCGTTGACGCGAGCGGCGGCGGCGGCGCAGCCGGGACAGTTGCCAGAACGTGGCACGGGCTTGGGTGGACGTGTGACGACCTATGACCTCCGCAACATGCCGGAGCCAGAACCCGAAACTGCATCCGTCGCGATTGAGGCGGTGGCCGCTGACGCGGACGTGGCCGAGATCGTGCCGGTGCGCGGTATTCGCAAGCTCATTGCGGAACGGATGCACGCCAGCCTTACGGATATGGCACAGTTGACACTCAATACTTCGGCGGACGCCCGTGCTCTGCTGGGCTATCGCAAGCGGTTGAAGGCCAGCGCTGACCCCGCCCTGAGCGCCGTCAACATCAATGACATGTTGCTATACGCGGTTTCGCGCACGCTGCCGGACTTCCCGGCCCTGAACGCGGTCCTTGTAGACGACATGATTACTCGGTACAGCGCGGTGCATCTCGGCTTCGCGGTGGACACGGCCCGTGGCTTGGTTGTCCCGGTGATCGAAAACGCCCACGAGCGCCGACTGGCGACCATTGCAGTCGAGACGAAACGCCTTGCCGGGGCTGTGCTGGACGGCAAAGCGACCCCGGACGAACTCACAGGCGCGACCTTTACGGTCACGAACCTGGGTGCGTTGGGGATTGAGAGCTTTACGCCGATTATCAACCCACCACAGGTTGCGATTTTGGGTGTGGGCAGCGTGAACCTGAAGCCCGTCGAGGTGGACGGCGAGATTGTCCATATCCCACACATGGCGCTCTCGCTGACGATTGACCATCGTGCCCTGGATGGCGCACCTGCCGCCCGTTTCCTCCAAGCGTTGACGGCGTCCTTGGCGAACTTTGACCTGTTACTTGCAAGGTAGGCTATGACAGACACACGCAACTACGACTTGATTATTGTTGGTGGTGGACCGGGGGGCTACACGGCGGCCTATCATGCTGCCCGCGCTGGGATGCGCGTCTTGCTGGCGGAACGGGGGGAGCTTGGCGGGACCTGCTTAAATGCTGGGTGCATCCCTACCAAGTCTCTGCTGAAGACGGCCAAGGTGTTCCAGATGGTGCGAGATGCGGCGGCCTTCGGTGTGGAGGTGAACGCGGAACCTATCGTCAACTGGGCGCGAGCCGTTGAACGTAAAAACGCGACAGTCACACAGTTACGTGAGGGGGTGCGGGCGATGATGGCCCGCGCACAGGTGGTGGTTGTGGAGGGAGAGGCTCGCATGGCCGCGCCAGATACCGTTGAGATCAACGATGCCGCCTATTATGCCCCGCGTGTGATCGTCGCGACGGGTGCGTCCCCGATGCTGCCGGATGTGGACGGCAACTATCTGGCGCACGTTTACTCGACAACGGCCATGTTAGACCTCAACACGCTGCCAGAACGCCTCGTGATCCTGGGTGGACACCCGATTTCGCTCGGTTTCACGAGTATTCTGGCGATGGTCGGGGTGCAGGTGACGGTCATTGACCCAAACCCAGAGATTATGACGGGCTTCATTGACGCGGAACTGGCTGCTGGGCTACGTGCGGCCCTGCCAGACGTGGACTTCCTGCTGAACCGTGTTGCTACGGCGATCACAACGGAGGCGGTCACGCTGGCTGATGACACGGTTATCCCGGCGGACGCGGTACTGGCAAATGTCGGACGTGCCCCGAACCTGAAGGCCGTGCGCGACATGAGCCTCGATATTCGTGATGGTGGGATTGCGGTGGACGGCTTTATGCGGACGAACTTGCCCAACGTCTACGCGATTGGTGACGTGACGGGACAGCATCAGTGGGCGCATGTCGCTATCCGGGAGGCGGAAACCGCTGTGAGTCACATGTTGGACGAGGCCGTGCCGATGGACTACGAGCGCGTCCCGGTCCCGGTGTACACGGTGCCGGAGGTGGCGGGCGTTGGGCTGACGGAGGACGCGGCGCGGGGGCGCGGCTATAACATCCGGGTGGCGCGGATGCCGCTGAGTGCTAATGGCCGCTACATTACGGATCGTGCTGTTGAGGGGATCAAGGGCCTGTGCAAGATCGTCGTGGATGCCGACACGAATATCTTGTTGGGCGTGCATCTGCTAGGCGGGCAGGCGGCGGAGACGGCTTTCGGTGCGGCGGCCATGCTTGCAGACGAGTTCCGGGTGCAGGATGTGCGGGACCTGACCTTTGCCCATCCGACGGTGAGCGAGGTGCTTAAAGATACGCTGCTGATGTCGTGAACTGGGGAAATGTTCACGGCTGATCGTCGCTAGTCCCCGCTCTGCGGGGTTGTGTCACCGACGGGCAACCCCTCTTGCGCCATGATGCGGAGCGCGTTCGTTGTTGGGCTGGGGCCAGTGCGTAATGTGTAGTCGAACACCATACGCCCGTTGTGAACGTCCTCCCGGAAGTGGGCGTTGCGAATACGCTCGTCCACGTCGGCCAGCGCCGCTAGTTCGAGGTCGTGCGTTGCCACCAGGCCGACACCGCGCTTCTCGGCCAGGGCTTGCACATAGGCGCGGCTGCCAATTAGCCGCTCGCGGTTGTTCGTCCCCCGGAAGATCTCGTCAATCAGGAAGAACAGCGGCGGCGCGTTGGTGTTGTTGAGCGCATCCAGCAGCCCACGCAGACGCCGCACCTCCGCGTAGAAGTAGGAAATGCCGTCGTCTAGCGAGTCGGTCACACGGATGGAGGTGTATAGGCGGAACACAGCGGTTGATAGGTCGTCCGCGCAGACGCGGCCCCCAGCGTAGGCCAGTGCCAGATTCACGCCGAGGGTCCGTAAGAACGAACTTTTGCCGCTCATGTTGGACCCCGTAATCAGCACGATCTCGCCCAGGTGGTCGAAGCTGAAGTCGTTGCGGACGCGCACAGTATCGTGGATGAGCGGGTGGCCGATTTGCGTTGTGGTGAACACGGGTGTGGCGTCCGCATTCACATTGGGGACCGTGTAGGCGGGGTGTAGGTAGGCGTAGGTCGCGAGTGAGGACAACGCCTCTACCTCGTGCCACACATCCAGCCATGCCGGGAGGTTTTCACGCAATACCGCCTTTACACCCTCCAAGCGCCAGCCGAAGTAGTAGTCCCACGGCACGATAATGTTGACAATGAGCCATAGGATCGGGTTCCCACGTAAACTCGCGCCGGACAGTATCCGTGTCACCTCGCGTAGCCGCTGCGAGGGCTTCTGTTCCAACACTGGGGCGATGAGTTCGGCTGTGGCGGGCATGTTGGCGTAGTTCCAGCCCTCCAGGTGGTTCATCACCGCGTTGAGCCGCCGTAACGCCGCCTCAATCGTCAGCGAATCCTCGAAAATCGCGAATACCCGGCGGTATTGCACGCTGAACCCCAGCGCGTAGGCCATAAACCCGAGCGAAAGGAGGGTTCCGATCTCAGCGCCGGAGAGAAACAACACCAGGTTGATGATGTTGAAGACGGAGAGGGCCGTCAGGATCAGCAACCAGATGCGCGTCCCGGTTGTCGGTGGCTCGCTGGACAGCCAATCGACGAGGGATTGTCCTTCACGGCTCTGGTCTAGGTCATCGGCGGCGGTGAGGGTTGCGAGTGTGAGCTTGTCGCGGAACAGTGGGCGATTCACGAGTTCCTCGGCGCGGCGCTGGCGGGTGTGCGTGTTTTTGGCGACTGGATGGTCCGGGATTAGCCACTCGCGCAGGCGGAGGCTACCGCCACGCGAGGTCGCGGTGTTGAGCAGACGGTGTAAGTTGCTGAGGTCCATATCCACGTCCAGCATGTGCCGTGCTGTGGGGTGGTCCGGCGTATGTGGGATGCTGTCCCATTGCAGGCGAGCGCGGGCCAGATGTGCGGACTTGAGCGCGTGCCAGTGGTTATGGGCGCGTTGGCTCTCCTGTACCTGGCGGTGCATCCAGACGAGAACGCTAAAGGCGGCCAGCGTGGTGACCAGCAAGACCCAGCCCAGAGGAACCGAGAGTGTAAACAGGACGGCACTCGCGCCCACGCCGAGGACGACGGTCCCCAGGCGGATATTTGAGAGTTGGTTGGCGCGACGTTCGAGTTCGGTGAGCGTTTTGTTGATACGGGCAAGCTGGCGTTCGATGGCGTCTAGGCGTTGGGATTGCGTGACCACAGATAGACTTTCCGTTGCTGTTTATCAGTTAGGGCGTTCATCATGCGTTGCAGTGGGGGTTAAGGCAAGGGCAAAGGGCGTTAGAGTTTAAGGTTGTCAGTTTAGAGTTATGCGTTGTAAGCCCATAGTGGTATCTTTGGGCGAACCACAGAAAAGCGAACAACTGACGCCTAAAAACTAATGACTGTTGTTTTTCGCCTTGTTCTTTTGGTTGCTACAGCGTTTGCTGCAATATTTGACGTTTTCCCAGTCCTTTTCCCACTTTTTACGCCAGGTGAAGGGTTGTCCGCACACCAGGCAGATTTTCGTGGGGAGGGTCTGTTTTTTGTGGGCCATGTCTTTGCTCATAGGGATAACGATCTTATTATCATCATAGTGGAACGAGATGAGCCTGAGATCAACAGAATGTAGGTCGTGAGCGAGTGATTAATCCGATATGTAACGGGTGATTCTAGTGTGGTAGTCGGAATGGTCGGTTGACCCTTCCTGTGGTGTTTTGACAGTTTCCGCTTAGCGCCGCATCAACGTTTCGAGCGCACTCAGCAGCAGTTGCACGTTCTCCGGGCGCGACGAGTAGCCCATTAGCCCGATGCGCCAGACGGTTCCCTTCAGTTCACCGAGGCCACCGCCGATCTCGATGTTGTACTCGTGGAGGAGCGCCTTTCGGATGGCCGCTTCGTCTATGCCCTGGGGAATGCGGACGGTTGTCAGCGTGGGCAGGCGGTATGCTGGCTCTACGTGCATTGCCATGTCTAGGGCTTCGAGTCCGTCCCATAACTTCTCGGCGTTGGCCTGGTGCCGCGCCCAGCGTGCCGCTAGGCCTTCCTCTAGAATCACGCGCAGGCTTTCGTAGAGCGCGTAGTTCATGGAGATGGGGGCGGTGTGGTGGTAGCTGCGGTCGCTGCCCCAGTAGTTACCGAGCATGGTCACGTCCAGGTACCAGTTTGCGACTTTGGTCTTGCGGTTGCGAACCCGGTCTATTGCGCGAGGGCTGAAGCTCAGCGGGCTGGCACCGGGCGGGCAACTGAGCGCCTTCTGGCCGCCGCTGTAGCACACATCAATTCCGGTTTCGTCCATCCGCACGGGGACGCCCCCCAGTGATGTAACTGTGTCGCCGATGAGGTAGCCGTCGCGGGCGTGCATGAGTTTTGCGAGGTCGTCTAACGGTTGGCGTGCCCCGGTGGAAGTTTCAGCGTGGACGAAAGCGGCTAAGCGCACGTTCGGGTGTGCTTTCAGGGCGTCCTCGACCTCATCCGGCGTGAACACCTCACCCCACGGGCGGGTGATCGTGTGGATGTTCGCGCCGTAGCGTTCCGCCATATCCACCATGCGATGCCCGAAGTAGCCGTTGATGCCGATTAGTACCTCGTCACCTGGCTCGATCATGTTGGCGAAGGACGCCTCCATTGCTGCGGACCCGGTCCCGGCGACGGCGAAGGTCATCTCGTTTTCGGTCTGCATGACCTCGCGCAACATGGCCTGCATGTTGTTCATGATGGTGAGGAAATCGGGGTCTAGGTGGCCGACGAGGGGGGTGGACATCGCCTTCAAGACGCGGGGGTCTACGAGGCTGGGGCCAGGACCTAGCAGGACACGCGGCGACGGGTTTAGTTCGGGGTAGGTGGTGTGTGACATGGAGAAGTGCCTTTGATAAGATTTGAGCGAGAACACCGAGATCATAGCACTTTTTCGGCATTTTTGCTCGCTATGTCATACCTCAAATGATAAGGCGCTGATGGATGATCTGCCGCGCCTCGTCAACGGTTTGGGCGAGATGACACGATTGTTGAGGGTGGGATATACACGATCTGAGATGGGCCAGAACGCTTGAAATGCCATCGGCACCTGTACTAAGGCTATTGCAGATAAAAGATAGCGTTATCCCCCGCCGAGGGATAAAACGTGTCCACTGAAGTGGACATCGGCTCACACGGATGTTTTGGCGTCCCTATAGCGGACGCGCTAGGCTGTGGTTTTAACCGCAGGCGGCTTGCTCCGACATTTTGCTGGAATAGCCTGAGCCATTAAAAATCGTCTTGACGGTTACTTTTTCTGCCAGTGTACTTGATGTGAAGGTGTCTTCGGTGGCATACACACCCTGTCGCTTGAACAGATTGT
>CAYWZS010000116.1:4856-13987 GCA_964462905.1 uncultured Anaerolineaceae bacterium | reverse complement strand
GCGAATTTGACCAGCACAGGACCATGCGCGTACAACCTTATCTCTTGAGAGACTTCCGGTAGCGTGGCGCTCTCGAACTCGTGTAGTTGCTTGTGTAGCGCAGCAGCAGTAGGGTTGGTGTCTGCCGTTTGCGCCGCCAATTGGTTGAGAAAGACGGACACATCCATGTGGGTAAACTGCGATGCCTCCTCGCCGAACCATCGGCAGATGGTTTCGTTACACACCGCGATTTGCTGTTGGTCATTCACCATGAGGTACCCCTCGGTGGTGTTTTGCATGAGCGCGTGCTGCCACTCAGGATGAGTGACATTGTCCCAAGACCGCTCGTATTCCTCTAGCGCCGTCTTAAACACGTCCAGCGCAAGCAACAGGTCGTCCACAATGCCGACCGTCAGCTTTTTCACTGCGACGAACAAAAAACCCAGCACGAAGATTCGATCACTGATCGGGAAAATGATGCACTGCGGTGTCCCTTGTTGCTTAAGCACGCCCACTGCCGATTCGTCAAGCTGGTCATAATTTGCGATCATGTACCGTTGGTCGCCGTTGCTGTCTATTTCCATCTCGGTAATGACCTGCTGGGCAGCATGGAACAAAATGCGTTCCCGCTCCGGGGCGGTGGGCGGTGCATCCGGGGTAATATACAGGAGGGGCTGGGCTGTCGGGATTTGTTGCCGGATGAAGCTCACCAGCGCAGATTTTAATGCGCCGATGTCATCCGTCCGAATGGATTGCTCGAACAGCCGTTGCGTATTGGCTGCGCGGGGGCCACTGCCGTAGGCCATGCGCCCAGTCCACAAAACGATAGCCGATTTAAAGTGCGCTTCCAGCCTCTCAATATCGGCTAGGTTGAAGGCATCGCCTGTTGCGGTGATCAATACCGTACTGAATCTTTCAGGGGGGAGCTGCAAGGCATCGGTTGGGGTCTCTACATGTACGACAGGAAGTGATGAGATGTGCGTAGCAAGTTCTGGACCGACGATCAAGGTTTTCTGCGACTTTGAGGCAGGTGTAGATAATAATTGGCTCATAACAACAAATAGCTTATACCCATATACAAGAAAAAAACGGTAGTACCACATAACAGCGTGGACGCATCATGTCGTGGTCCTCACGCTCTCTCTATCTTGTCGGCACACCAAGGACACATCATACAATATAGTGGCAAATAAGAGTGAATGTCTATCCTTTGTGTCGGTTGTGTAAGCAAATTGCAGTAGCTCACGAGTTTGTGAAACCGCACGCCTGACCCCCTCTCCGCACACATAGAGCGGACGACAACCCCCATCCAACGCTATTTAGGGGGGAGGTTTTTCTGAAATCATCCCGTTTGTAAAATCAACCTTCTATTTATGTGGTTCGGGGCCTCATTTTCTAAGGGGACATGTGCTAAACTTTAGTACATTATGTCCTTGGGTTATCTGAAAGGTGGCATTTGTGCGTATCGTTGTAACAGGTGGGGCGGGGTTTATCGGGTCACATCTTTGTGACCACTACATCAACGAAGGCCATGACGTTATTGCGGTGGATAATTTTGTGACAGGCTCACAGGCCAACGTCGCGCATCTATCTGATAACCCCAAATTTATGTTGATCGACCATGATATTTGCACCCCGATGAAGATCGACGGGACGGTCGATGCGGTCTTTAACCTTGCGTCCCCTGCCAGCCCACCCCAATACCTTGAACTCCCCATTGAGACGATGCGTGCGGGTGCAGAGGGCACGTATCATTGTTTGGAACTGGCCCGCGAAAAGGGAGCTAGCTTCCTGATAGCGTCTACGTCTGAGGTTTATGGCGACCCGCTCGAACATCCACAACGGGAGAGCTATAGCGGCAATGTGGACCCAATCGGCCCGCGCAGTGTCTACGACGAGGCCAAGCGTTACGCGGAGTCTATGACGATGGCGTTTCACCGTAAGCACAAGATGAACACGCATATCATCCGTATTTTTAACACCTATGGCCCCCGGATGAACCCGGAGGACGGGCGGGTTGTGCCGAACTTCATTATCCAGGCGTTACGCCAACAGCCGCTCACAGTTTATGGTGACGGCAAGCAGACGCGGAGCTTTCAGTATGTGGATGATCTGGTGAATGGCATGGCGCTGTTGATGGCTTCCGACTATCCCTACCCCGTGAATATCGGCAATCCAGGCGAGATCACGATCTTGGAATTCGCCGAGATCGTGAACGAGCTAACGAACAACCCCGGCGGCATTCAGTATTTGCCACAGGATCGTATCGAGGGGGACCCGCAACGACGACAACCCGCGATTGGCCGGGCCGCCGAGGTCCTGGGCTGGAAACCCACGATTAGCGTTCAGGATGGCCTCGCCAAGACGATCAACTACTTTCGCGAATATGCCTAAGGGCCTGCAACACGGTCGGTTGTTCGGCCAACAGCGTAAAGCATCCACTGAAGCTACAATGCGCTGGTGCTTGAAATCATTGGAACCAAGCCAGGGAGACAACGCAGCATGACCATCCTCGTCACTGGTGGCACTGGCTATGTAGGGAGCCACACCGTCTACTACCTCATCGAAAATGGGTATGATGTTGTTGTGTTCGACAATTTGTCTACCGGTCACCGCGAGGCGTTGCACCCGGAGGTCCGTTTCTACGAGGCAGACTTGCTAGACACAGACGCCGTGGCAAGGGTGTTCGCGCAGGAAAAGGCGATTGACGGGATCATCCACTTCGCGTCGCACTCGCTGGTTGGCGAGAGTATGAAAAAGCCGTTTAAATACCTGCGGGATAACCTGCTCACGGCCTCAAACTTGCTAGAGACCGCCGCCGTCCACGATGTGAAGCGGTTTGTGTTCTCATCTACCGCCAGTTTATTCGCTGAACCTGAGCAAATGCCGATTCCAGCAAATAGCCGTATTGTGCCGGGTAGCCCCTATGGTGAGAGCAAGTTCTTGATCGAACGGCTGCTACACTGGATGGACCGCATTCACGGGATGAAGTCGGCGGCTTTGCGCTACTTCAACGCAGCGGGCGCACATCCTGAAGGTATGATCGGCGAGGATCACCAGCCGGAAACGCACCTGATCCCGATTACGCTCCAGGTGGCTTTGGGCCAGCGTGACAAGTTGACCATTTTCGGGACGGACTACGACACGCCAGACGGCACCTGCATCCGCGACTACGTGCATGTGATGGACCTTGCCAGTGCCCACGCGCTGTCTTTGGAGGCTTTGCGCGATGGCCCCAGCAAGCAGTACAACCTGGGGACAGGCACAGGGTACTCGATTCAGCAGGTGTTAGACGCCGCACGGAAGGTCAGCGGGCATCCGATTCCGTCAGTCGTGGGGGAACGGCGTCCTGGTGACGCGGCGATTCTTGTCGCGGACAGTTCCGACATCAAGGAAGAACTGGGCTGGCTGCCGCAGTATGACACGTTGGAATCTGTGGTGGAGACGGCGTGGCGTTGGCACGCCGCGCATCCGCAGGGCTTCAGGACAGACGTGCCGAGCGCCTAACCTCCCCATCACGGATGCTACAGCCGTTCGAGGTCGGTGACGGGCTGTTCTACCATGAGGATGTGACACGCCCTCCGGCTTGTGGTCTACGCCACGCAGCACAACAATTTAGCCCCCGCTCTACTTGCAGAAAGGGGATTGGGGGTGAGGTTTTTCTAAGTCGTGGACTACTGAAGTTGATTTCATCGGTTACTTAGAGTATCTTGTATCTTATACGCGAAATTTTTTTTAACAAAAAAATACAATGAGAAATATACCCCACTTTTGCTGTATTTCCACAGACATTAAGGGCAAGTTTGGTCGCCACTGCCTCTCGTAGCCCGTTTAGCATACGCCCAAAACACTCACGCAATCATCCTAGTAAATCGTGAACCGCTATTTGTAGATCGTCCACTCACAACCGTCTTACAAAGCATGGACCAAATAAATGACTGACAACGACCCTATCAGCGACGAGATTCTGGAGCAACTCCAAGAGCGTGCAGCGCAGGAAGGGCGCAACGTTGATGATATGCTGCGCGAACTCCTGGAAACGCCTTCCTCATCGGATGACATCCCGTATAAGATGTTGCTGGACAATATCACCGACAACATCACGCTACTTGACCCCGACCTACGTTATATCTACGTCAACCCTATGTTGCAGGCTCATCTTGGCCGCGAATACGACGAGATTATCGGCAAGACGGACCGTGAACTGGGCTTACCTGAGGAAAACTTGCAACTCTGGCAGGCCGCGTGGGATGAAGCCCTCGCCACTGGGAAAGACAAGATGGTGCTATTTGATTATGAGGTGGCGGAGAAGATACACACATTCGAGTCTTGCCTAACGCCGATCTACAATAATGGTGAATTGGTGTATTTGCTGGCGATCACCCGCGACGTGACTGAGCGCGAGACGACACAACAGATGTTGCAGGACATCACCGACCATGCGCCGGGGATGCTCCTGCGGTACGAGCTGCTGCCGGATGGTTCAGATCAAGTGTTGTTCGCCAGTGCGGGTATTCAAGACTTGTATGAGGTGAGCGTTGAGGAAGCTCTGGCGGATATTCAAGTTGTGTGGAACAAGGTTCACCCGGACGACGTGGTCGAGTGCGAGCGTAGTGCCCAGGTGTCTGCGGCGACCTTGTCGCCGTGGGAGCACGAGTGGCGTATTCGCATGAATGACGGTTCGATCAAGTGGGTGGCGGGGCACGGCACCCCACGTCGCTCGGATGACGGGCGCACGATCTGGAACACGCTCATCCTGGACATTACCCACCGTAAACAGCTAGAACAGGCCCAGCAACAACTGGTGGACCAACTTCGGCTTGCGATTGAAACCGCACATTTGGGCGTCTGGCGCTTAAACCTGGACACGGACGCACTCTACTGGAACGAGCGCCAGATGGAGATTTACGGTGTCGCCCCTGACGAATTTGTCCCGAACTACGAAAGCTGGCGTAGGCGGGTCCACCCAGACGACCTGCACGGCGCGCAGCGCAAACTGAGGAAAGCTGTCACTGAGGGGGAAGTTTTCGGTGTCAACTTCCGCATCATTCGCGATGACGGGGAAATACGCCACATTTACGCCGCCGCCGACAAGCTGCCGACCGCCCCAGGTGGGCCAACGATAATGATTGGGGTCAACATGGATGTGACGGCACGCCACCACGCCGAACAGATGATGTTGGAGCGTGAACGGTTGATGACGACTCTACAGGTCGAGAAGGAACGAATTGCGACATTTCAGCGGATTGTGGCGAAGCTGGACCATGATATGCGGGCACCGCTGACTGTGATCACCACCTCGCAGGATATTTTGAGCAAGTACTTTGAAGAAATCGACGTGGACAAACGACGCCAGCGTATCGAGAACATCGGCAAGCAGTCGGCGTATCTCACTGAGTTACTGAACGACCTCACGCTCATTCGGGGGGTTTCTCCAGATGAGCCAGCGTTACGCCTGACATCACAGAATTTAAAGATGTTGTGCCAAGTCACCGTGCAGGATTTTCAAGAGACAACGGGAAAGCATCACCAACTACACCTTGAGCACGACTTCGTGCATGATACGGTGCTGGTTGACAGCGTGTTGTTGAATCGTATACTGCTGAACTTGTTGTCTAACGCTGTTAAGTACTCGCCAGCGGGGAGCAGGGTGTGGCTTACCCTGGGCACACAAGATGAGCATATTAGGCTAGAGGTCCGTGACGAGGGCATCGGCATGGCGCAGACGGAACTCGAACATATCTTTACGCCCTTCTACCGCGTCCGAAGCGGGATTCAGGCGGAGGGGAGTGGCCTGGGGTTAAGCATCGTGCGGGAGTGCGTGGATCGTCACCTGGGCGAGATTACGGTGGAGAGCAGCCTGGGTGAGGGGACGACGTTTACGGTGACGCTCCCGCTGGTGCTACCCGACTAACCGCAAAGGCGGCCTCTCGTGGAAAATTTCAGTCGTTCACGATTTCAGAAAAAAACCCTGCCCCCTGAACCATCGTAGAGACGGGGTTTAGGCAGCCGTCACGCACACCACGACACCCACTGGCATAAGGCATATCTACCCGGTTCCAAGGGACCATCTGCCAGATCTGCTGGGGTGTCCCCTACGATCCTGTCACATTTATAGTTATCATTTGGTTGTAGACACAGTTGCCGGAGACCACACCCCTTATGCCCCTTTCTTCGTGGATTACCCCCCCCCGCCGCGATGGCCCCGAACTGTTGGATATGGGCGTGGGGTCGGCGGCGGACGTGGCACAGAGCCTACGTGACTTGCGACGGGTTAACGCGCTCCTTGGGGGCACCTGGTCCCTAACACGTCATCTGTACCCCCGCCTGCGCCGCTATGATGGCCCTGTCACCGTCCTTGACATCGGCGCTGGGTCCGGCGACACTGCCCAAGCCATGACACGCTGGGCGGCCCAAGAGAATCGGCCTGTGCGTGTCATCGCCGCCGACATCACCGCCAAGCACCTGCGCCACATCCCCACCGACACCGCCGTCCCCCCACTCCAGGCGGACGCGCTTCGTCTCCCATTAGCCCCCAACTCAATTGACTACGCCGTGTCATCGCTGTTCCTGCATCACCTGTCCCCGGTGCAAACGATCGCGCTCTTGCGGGATGTTTGGCGGGCGGTGCGTGGCGGCCTGCTCATGAGCGACCTCGTCCGGGGTCGCCTGCCGGAGATCGCCTGGCACCTGACGCGCCCCATCTTCGCTCATAGTTGGATCACCTACCACGACGGATTGGTATCCGTGCAGCGCAGTTACACACCGGGGGAGTTCGCGTGGTTGGCCGCAGCAGCGGGCATCCCCAACGCGACCGTATACACCCAGTTCCCCTGGCGGATGGTGCTAGTAGCAGACAAGGACGGTGTTGTATGACGGACGTGGCCGTAATCGGCGGTGGGCTGGCCGGGCTAACAGCCGCAATTGCGCTGGCACAACGCGGCTGGGGCGTGACGCTCTACGAGTCCGGCGGCTATCCACGACACCGCGTATGTGGTGAGTTCCTGTCGCCGGAGTGTGTGGCCGCTCTGGATACCCTCGGCCTCCGCCCCGCCTTTGACGCACAGCGCCCAGTCCCGATCACGCGCACCAGCGTCACCACCCCCGACAGCGGCAGTTGGTCCCGCGCTTTGCCAGCGACCGCCTACGGCCTCAGCCGCTATGCGCTCGATGCACTCCTGGCGGACGCAGCGGCAAACGTTGGGGTGACGGTTCGGACGGGGACAACCGTCACCGGCGTAAGCGGCTCGCTGGATAACAGTTTCACCGTGCAAACCCGCCATGAAACCGCAGCTTTTCGCATAGTGATTGGCGCATACGGCAAACGTAGCCGCCTAGACCACACGCTAGACCGTCCCTTTGTCCGTCGAGATGCTGGGTTTGTCGGCCTCAAGATGCACTACGATGGCCCCTCCACCGCCGACCGCGTCGAACTTCACGCCTTCGACGGCGGTTACTGCGGCCTATCCCATGTGGAGGACGGTGCGGTTAACCTGTGCCTGCTAGCCCGGTCGGACCGCCTAACCGCCGCCGGGAGCATTTCAGCCTTCGTCGCCTGGATGGGCCAACAAAATCCTGCACTTGGCGCGTGGCTCCGCGATGCTACCCCCCGCCTGGACCGCTGGCAGGCCATCGCCCAGGTATCGTTCGCACACAAGGCCCCAGTCAAGCATGACCTGCTCATGACCGGGGACGCTGCCGGCCTCATCTCACCCCTGGCGGGGGACGGCATGGGTATGGCCTTCGACGGCGGACTGCTGGCCGCACACCACACACACGCCTACCTACGCGAGGCCGCGAGCGCCACCACACTGCGCCACGACTACGCCGCCGCCTGGGAACACCAATTCCGAGAACGATTGCGCGTCGGCGGGCTGTTACAGCGGGTGATGTTACGCCCGTCCGTCCTGAGCTTGGGCCTGCGTGCCGTAAACGTGGTACCGTCGCTCGGTGATCTGTTCATCGCCAAAACCCGTAATCTGCAAGGAACCACAACCCCATGACGACAACCCCCCACATTCAGGCGCTCCACACGCTCACACCGCATAACTGCTACGAACAAGACGAAATCGCGACCCTCTTCACCGAGTACTTCTACGACAACGACCGCCGCAAACGCGCTGTCCGCAAGCTCTTTAACCGGACAGGCGTCCGTCAACGCCATATGGTAGAGCCACCCGTATGGCAGTACACCAACCACACCACCCAGGCACGCAACGACACCTACATGGCACGCGCCGTCCCCCTCGGCGCACAGTTGCTTCGTGAGGGGCTAGGCCGTGTCAACGTTAATCCAAGTGCGTTGAACGAATTTCATGTTGTGTCGTGTACGGGCATCAGCATACCCGGGCTAGACTTGTTACTGGCGGGGGAGTTGGGTATGTCTCACAACCTACGCCGCACCTGTATCCTCGGCATGGGCTGCTACGGGAGCTTCCCCGGCCTCCGTCGCGCTGCCGACGCCGTGATCTCGCGGCCTGCCGAACGCGCCGGGGTCATGTCGCTCGAACTGTGTTCTCTGCACTTCCAGCACGCCACCGACGCCGAAAGCATCATCAGCACCGCCTTATTCTCCGACGGAGCCGGGTTCGCGCTGGTCGGCGCGGAGCCAACCGAGGGCCTGCCCGCGTTGCTGGGTTTCAAGGTTCATAGCGACTACCAAACGCTAGACAAAATGGCGTTCAACCTCGGTGACCACGGCTTTACGATGGTCCTCTCCAGCTACGTGCCGGATGTGCTGGCGGCCCATGCCCAGGATTTTGTCGATGCGTTCCTTGCAGAACATGATTTGGCCCGCGCCGATGTGCGCCACTGGGGGATTCACCCCGGCAGCACAAAAATCGTCGACTACATCCAGCGCGAGTTGGGCCTGTGTGACGACGACGTGCGGGTATCCCATGACGTGCTGGCCGAGTTCGGCAACATGTCCAGCGCCACGATCCTGTTCGTGCTGGAACGCATCGTCACGACGCGCCGCCCGTCCCCTGGTGACTACGGCGTGCTGATGGCCTTCGGGCCGGGCCTCACGGTGGAGGCGGCACTGCTACGCTGGTAAGGGATGTTGGGGGTTGCCTTCCGTGCCATTCGCGTCACGCTCCCCCACATACGTAGCCAGCAGATCACGTACAAAGTCAACGGTGGGGCGGGTCAGG
>CAYWZS010000116.1:0-4756 GCA_964462905.1 uncultured Anaerolineaceae bacterium | reverse complement strand
TGTCATCCGTTAGCAGTGTAGCCCGTATACCCGCCGACCGCCAATCATGTTGCAGCCCCCGCCCAAGTTCGGTATCGTTCCCCTCAAAACGCACACGGAGACCCCATCCCATGCCAACCGAAACCCCCGAAAACTACCCCTACCACCTCACCATCCCGACCCGCTGGCGTGACGTAGACATGTACGCCCATGTCAACAATGTGGTCTTTTACGCCTACTTCGACACGATCATCGGCCACTACCTCATGACCGAGGGCGGCTTAGACTACACCACCGGAACCGTCGTCGGCTATGCGGTAGAGACACACTGCCAGTTTATGAAACCCTTACGCTTCCCGGATGTCGTGGATGCCGGGCTGCGCGTGGCGAAGCTCGGTAACAGCAGCGTGCGCTATGAAATCGGTATCTTCAAACAGGGTGAGACGGAGCCTGCCGCCGTCGGCTATTTTGTGCATGTGTTCGTGGATCGGGCGCAGGACAAATCTACGCCCGTTCCCGTGCCGATCCGCGTTGCGCTGGAGAAGATCGTCGTCCCACCAACGGAGTAGTGGAGGCCCTTTTGGTCTCCTGCTGGCACATATGGGTACCCAACCGAATACACCCCCCGGCGCAAACTATCCACTGGACCCCCTCTGCTGGCCGAGAGTGTCGAACACCGGGCGGCGCTGGCGGCCTACACGGTCATGGCACCTGCCCACAACTGAGTGACAGATGAACTTTGCAGGCAAACAGCGTAACATTTAACCAAGCTGGCGCGATGTTTTAAATGCTCAGTGCATATTGTTTAACAAATTTAAATTATGTTAGACAGTACAAAGTGATCTTAGGGTCACTCGCATTACGTTTAGCCTGTTTGTTAGCTTACAGAGTAAACCCGCGTTATGCTCTCAATCCGCGATCTACGTGTTGTGTACCCCAATGGCAATGAAGCGTTGAAGAATGTGTCCATTGAGGCCCAGGACGGTGAGATCATTGCGGTGATTGGTCGGTCGGGAGCGGGTAAATCCACCTTGCTACGTTGCGTGAACGGATTACAACCGCCTACGAGTGGGCAGATTGTCCTCGATGGCGACGACCTCACATCTATGAACCAGACGGAACTCCGCAACGCACGCCGTTACATTGGTTTCATCTGGCAGGAATACAATCTGGTCGAGCGTCTATCCGCCATGAACAACGTGCTGACAGGTCGGCTCAGCTACAACCGGCACCCACTCAGCATGTTCTACTACTTCAGCACCGAGCACCGCAAAATTGCGCTGCAAAGCTTGGAGCGTGTGAACTTGCTGGAACGCGCAAACTTCCGTGCTGATCGCCTGTCTGGTGGAGAGAAGCAGCGTGTAGCCATTGCACGCGCGATCAGCCAGCAGCCCAAAATCATTCTTGCGGACGAACCAGTTGCCAGCCTGGACCCTGAACTGTCTGTGCAGGTGATGCGCGACCTCGCACGTGTGGCACGCGAGGACGGGGTACTGACGCTGATTAACATCCATCAGGTTGAGCTTGCCAAGGCGTTTACCGACCGAATTATCGGCATTGCCCAGGGCATTGTCGTGTATGACGGTGGCCCAGAAGGCCTGACCGACGAGATTCTGGATCGCATCTACCGCTTCGACAAGTCGCCGGACGATATCGTACTGGAAGGTCTTGCCGAATCTGCTGAAACTGCCGCTGCCCTTGAAAAGACAGAAGTAATTGGGTGATAAACCGATGACAACTGTTCAGACGCTCAAGCCAAAGCCGGAGACCGATGTCGCAGTAGCGCCGCTATCACCGGAGGAACTGCGCGAACAACTCCTGCGCCCGCTGCCCCGTGTGACCCTGCGCGGCGCGGCAACCACTATCCTGACGTTGATCATCCTGGCCTGGAGTGTGCAGGGGACCGAAACCAGCATTGCCAAGCTGATCGAGGGGGGGCCGGCTATTTGGAGCTTCGCCACGCGGCTGTTCCCACCTGAATATGAGTTTCAGAGTGGGACGGAGCGGTCTTTCATCAGCGGGGGGGAAGAGGCAACGATTGAGCGCTTACGAGCGGTTGATGAGTTTCAGCCTATTCTACGTGAGGGCCAGAGCATCTATGTCTACATTGATGACAAGCCCGTACCTGTGACCAACCAAACGCTCCAGCGCACCATCGGGAACCTTCGCGGCCAGGATACGATTCGCTATGTGGTGGGTGCTAGCGGCTTCACCATTGGCTGGCCGGTGATCATCACTTCGATTATCGAGACCATCCAGATGGCGATCATCGGGACGCTTGGCGCGGTGCTGTTGTCAATGCCGTTGGCGCTGCTGGCTGCACAGAACGTATCGCCGTACCCGGTTGTCTACCAAACGACGCGCTTCGCCCTCAACATTATGCGGTCAATCCCGGAGTTGATCTACGCGCTCATTTTCGTGGCCGCTGTCGGTCTTGGCCCATTCCCAGGTGTCCTTGCCATCATTTTTGGTTCGGTCGGCTCGCTTAGCCGTATTTTTGCCGAGGCAATCGAACAGATTGATCCACAGCAAGTGTTGGCCGTCGAAGCAACAGGCGCAGGCGGTGTACAGACTTTCATGTTTGCCGCCATGCCCCAGGCTGTTCCACTGCTGATTTCCTACTCTATCGTGTATTTCGAGCACAACGTCCGTAACGCGACGATCCTCGGTCTGGTCGGCGCGGGGGGCGTGGGCTTTGAAATTCAGAAGTACATCTCGTTGTTCCAGTACGACAAGCTCATGGGCACTGTGATTGTACTGGTTGTTGCCGTTACGCTGCTTGACCGGTTCAGTTCTTACATTCGCAACCGCTTTATCTAGCGTACCGCCTCAGACACTTTGATAACGTCAATTTCAAATTCAAAAGGAATCTCAACACACATGAACAAGTTCGTTACTGTCATTGTCATCGTTATGCTTGCCCTGTCCAGCATGGGCATCGCTTTTGCTCAGGATGAGGACCGGACCGGCTGGCCGGAGACCTTCATCGTTGGTGTGTACCCAGGCGACAACGTAGAAGAAGCCCTGGCCGCCGTTGAACCGCTGCGTGGTTACCTGGAAGAACGCCTGGGCGTGCGGACGGTTCTCATCACGGGGACCAGCTACAACGCCGTGATTGAGGCCATGCGCGCTGGCCGCGCCGACGCAATGGAAGTCAGTCCGTTTGCTTATGTACTGGCTGCCCAGGAAGCCGATGCTGAGGCGATTGCAATCTTGCAGTACGACGGTGATTTGAACCTAGACAACGCTGAAGAACGCATTAACCCAGAGGTGATACCGGGGTACTTCAGCCTGTTGTTCACCGTCAAGGGGAGTGGCATCCGCAACGTTAGCGACCTGGAAGGCCGTTCCTTTGCCTTCTCTGACCCAGCCTCGGCCAGCGGCTACCTGATTCCGGCGACTACCATTATGACTAATGCCGATCTGGATGGCCCCGCCGCCCTCGAAGACTTCGCTAACGTTGTCTTTGCTGGTAACCACCCTGCGGCTGTGCTGAGTGTGGCTCAGGGTACGACCGACGCCGGCGCAACCTTCGATGGTAACCTGCCCATTCAGGCCAATGAGGGTCTGATTGATCTGTGTGGGTTCGACCTGGAAACCGGTGAGTTCCCCTACCTAGCACCGATGAGCCAGGAAGAAATTGATGCTATGTATGACGAGTGTCCAGAGGGTAGCGTGGTTGTTTTCGCCCAGTCGGCTATCATTCCGGCAACGCCTTTTGCCGTGCGTGGTGACCTGCCGGAGTCTTTCAAGGAAGCGGTCCAGGCTGCGCTGTTTGATGTTGCCAACCAGCCAGAACTGGCAGTTGAAATAAGTCGCTACTACGTTGACCCGCGCGAAGCCCTCGGCATTGAGAGCTATGACGCTATCTTCGACGGGATGCGTGACACGGCTCGCTTGCTGGAACTGGACTTGGGCAACTAATTTCGGGTTGCATTCACTCTATGGAAGGGCGGCCAGTACACAACTGGCCGTTCTTTTTGTTTTTAGGACTTGGTCAAATGATAGCAAATAACAGAAATGCGGCGGTAGCAAGCATCAACCTTGATTCTACTGTAGAGCAAAATGTACAGATCAGCTTGTGTTACGCACCTAATGCGCGATGCCACAAAGATACAAAACGTATCTTTAACGATTATAATTTCATATTATCTTACGGATTTCGGCTTGCTTCTTTACAAAACGACCGATAGAAACAGCGAAATCTCGAATAATGCACCGCACTTCATTAATTTTTGCATTACATCAATTCCTACGTGATGAACTTTTGTGAGATTCAAAGACTTCTAGATGCTTGTGAATGACAACTTCGGAACATAAGTGGAGTAGTTACAAACAAAAATGATGGAATCCTATTGCGGCTACCGGGCACGATCTAGCTTATCCCTCGTGTCGCTTGGAAGTCGGTCACAAAGTATTTGTGAATTGTTTGCGATTCTCCCAGGCGCTCAGTTCAGATCCTCGCCTAGCCAGTCATGCGCTTCCTGCGCCACTTCCTGGTAAAGTTGGCGCACGTCGTCCTCACGAAGTTTGGGCGGCATCCCCACTTGCTGTAGTGCGATCGGTGTGCCGGGTACTACGGGTCGCTGGCGCACGAGCGCAATCGCGTCGGCGTCCCAGAAACCCTCAACCGTCAGCGGGGCAATCGCCTCTGCGGGAACCTGTGATAGGTCGTCCAGGTCCATCCCTTGCAACGCCGCCACCACCGCCGCGCGTCCCCGACCGCGCAGGTGAAACAGCAGAAAGGGATTAGCGTCGAGCTGCTCCGCGATCAGGT
>CAYWZS010000115.1:0-13997 GCA_964462905.1 uncultured Anaerolineaceae bacterium | reverse complement strand
GGGACGTGGCCGAGGGACAACTCGAGCTGCGAACGGTGTACAACTTTCGGCGGCGATGCTGGACGAGGCCGTGCCTGATCTGGTCGAGCGCACCGATGTGGATGAACTCTACACCGACGGCGGCTACAACAGCGCGGATGTCGATACGACTTTGAACGACAACGAGATTGAGCAGTATCAGACGGCCATTCGCGGCGGCAAAGCCGCTGATGACCGATTAGGCGTGTCAGATTTTGTCTTCACTCGTGACGACGACGGCACCCCACAGACAGTACGCTGTCCGGGCGGACAAGAAGCCGAGGTCGTTCCCGCCCGCAGTGACGGTCGCTCGTCAAGCCAAAGCCAGCGGACACAATCTACGCTCAGCAGTGGAGTCAACGGTACGCTCCGTGAAACATCCGTTCGGTAATAGTAAGCTGCCCGTGCGTGGACGACCTCGCATGAGCATGATGATGGTCGCATCAGCGGCAATGACCAACATCCGGCGCATCTGGCGGGGTGAACAGGGTAAAAGTGGTCAACCACAGGCACAAAATGGGCTTTGGGGTCGGCTTTGGCACTGGATTCGGCACCGCTTTTGGGAGCCATACCCAGTCTATCGTTTGATCAGCGCTTAGGTTTGTTCAGCGGAGTCAAAAAACAATATCCTACTAAATGGATAAAGTCGAGTTGGAATGGGATACAATGGCATTATGACAAATCAACTTGGCTCACAACAAAATAATGAACCTGATTGGGTCGTGGTGTACACCACGGCAGTCTTTCCGGAGGCTCATATCATTTTTGGGCGGCTCCAGAGTGAGGGGATTGAGGCATATATCCATACACAACCGGGTGCGAGTGCGATGGGTATCACATTAGGCACATTTGGGGGCATCTCGGTGTTGGTACGTCCGGCAGATTATGATGTTGCTATGGAGCTACTGCACGGTGAGGATGATTTTTCCGATGATGACCTATTGCCGGATACCACTGATGAGCAAGTGATTATATGGGATGATGATGACGAGGAATGAAACGCTGACGGCGATTGGCGGCATCCGTGTGGGGCATTGGATGGACGAAGCCTTGGTGACTGGTTGTACCGTTGTGCTGTGTCCGCCAGGAACGATTGGTGGTGTAGATCAACGTGGGGGGGCACCGGGAACGCGGGAGACGGATTTATTGCGGCCAATGCACTTGGTCAACGAGGTACATGGTTTATTGCTCGCTGGCGGTAGTGCGTTTGGGTTGAGCGCGGCAGACGGTGTGATGCGGTATCTACGTGAGCAAGGGGTGGGCTTTCCTACAGGCAGTGGGGTGAGGGTACCGATTGTACCAGGCGCGATTTTATATGATTTGGAGATTGGCAAGCCGGAAGCGCCGGATTCGAATGCTGGCTACACTGCGGCGACAGAGGCTATGCGTGATCTGGTTGCATCTGGAAATGTTGGGGCAGGGACAGGCTGTACAGTCGGCAAGCTGGCTGGGATGGCAAACGCGACCAAAGGCGGCTTGGGATCAGCGGCAGTGAACCTTCAAGGTGGCTTACGAGTGGCAGCATTGTTTGCCGTTAACGCGGTGGGGGATGTCGTTGGTGAAGACGGTACGATCTTGGCGGGGATGCGTGATCCGCAGACGGGCGAATTTACTGGAACGTTGGACACGATGAAGCTCATGAACGAACAGCAGCCAACTGGCAACAATACGGTGATCGGTGTGGTGGCAACCAATGCAAGATTGCCGAAGGAAGCAGTGAATAAGGTTGCACAGATGGCGCATGATGGTTTGGCGCGGGCTGTGCGGCCTGCCCACCTGATGTATGATGGCGATATGATCTTCGCGCTGGCAACTGGAACTGTTGAAGCTGATGTTAACCTGGTGGGGGCGTTGGCCGCAGAAGTCAGTGCAGTGGCGATCCGCGATGGTGTCTTGCAGGCAACCACGCTCGGTGGTGTGCGCGCTGGATCGGCATAATGTGTCGCAGAGCGTTAATTGGATTGCTCATCTGTTTTAATCTATACTTATCACATTCCCGCAATTCTTAATGAGAACAATGAACCATCATGCTCAAATCAGATAAGGCAGACGAAGACGTGAAACGGGTCATCATCGTAGAGGATGAGGAAAAGCTGGCGAATAACTTGGCGGAGAAAATGCGCGGAGAGGGGTTCACCGTGTCCGCCGTCTACAACGGTGAGGAAGGGCTGGACTTGATCCGCAGCGAAAAGCCGCACCTGGTTGTGTTGGACATCATGTTACCTGGATTAGACGGTTTGAGTATTTGCCGGATGTTGCGTAATGACCCGGCGACGGCTGATATTCCGGTGATTATCCTAACGGCACGCGGGACTGAGGTGGATAAGATTGTGGGTTTAGAGAGCGGTGCTGATGACTACATCGTGAAGCCGTTTGGCCTGGGCGAGTTCCTGGCACGGGTGCGGGCGGTGTTGCGCCGGTTTGAAAAGACCCGCCGAAGCACGATCCAGCATGACGAGTTAAAGTCTGAAAACTTGACGATGGACCTCACTGGGCGTCGTGTGTTCAAGGGTGGGGTGGAGACGAAATTGAGTAACAAAGAGTTTGACCTGCTGGCCGAATTAATGCGAAACCGGGGTGCGGTTCTGTCGCGGGATTTAATTCTGACGAAGGTATGGGGTTATGACTATTTTGTGGACAAACGCACGGTGGATGTCCACATCCGCTGGTTACGCGAGAAAATAGAAGAAAATCCGTCTAGCCCGAAGCGGATCATCACTGTGCGCGGCTTAGGATACCGTTTTGAAGGGTGAGTTAGGTGTGACCGATTCAATACATGAGGTAATGGCGAATGCAGCCTATGAGGCGTTGTTTGTTGTGGACGCCAACCTGAATATTTTGGGGATGAACGCTCAGGCAGCGGCCTTTTGGGGGGAACAGTCCCAAGTCGGTCAGTCATTGATGCAGGTCGCGGAATCATCCGAACTAGAAGCCGCCTTCCAGTATGTTATCGAAAATCACGAGCCTGAATTTGAAGTACAGACAACAATCCAGGACCGTTTTTACCGGGTGCGTATGCGGCATTACCGGATAACGGGTGGGGCTGTGCAGGTTGGGGTGGCGGTGCAGGATGTAACGGACCTGGTACGGCTAAACCGCGCCCGCCGGGATATGGTCGCGAATATCTCGCATGAATTACGCACCCCGATTGCCAACATTCGCCTGATTATTGACGGGTTGTTTCATGAGGCAGACAAGCCGAAGCGTAAGAAGTCTATCCAATCTTTGAAAGACATTGCTCGTGAGGCGGATGCGTTACAGTGGTTGGTTCATGAGTTGATGGACCTGTCTATGATTGAGTCTGGGCAGGCGATTGTGCGGATGGTGGATGTGGATTTGGAAGAGATGGTGCAGGAGGTATTGGAGCGGATGGCAGACCAGGCGGCGAGCCGGGAAATTGCCTTTGTTGCCAAACTACCAAGGAAAATCCACGTATTATGTGACCGTGAGCTAACCAAGCGCGTGTTGATTAACTTGATTCACAACTCGCTAAAATATGCGCCAGGCGGAACGCTTGTCAATGTGAGCGCTGAAAGCCAAAGCGAATATGTGGTGCTTACGGTGAGCGACAAGGGGCCAGGCGTGCCAGCGGACCAGACAACACGGGTGTTTGAGCGGTTCTATCAGGTGGACAGTAGCCGCTCTCGCAACGAGGGGACAGGTTTGGGTTTGGCAATCTGCAAGCATGTTGTGGAGGCACATGGCGGCAAGATCTGGGCAGAAGGCGTGGAGACGGCTGGAGGCGGTCAGTTTTCGTTTTCGCTGTTAAACGCCGACTATGCGCTGGAAGATGATGAAGGCGAAGCGGCAGAATAGACTTTCTGAGGCTGACGATGTGATTTCTATCACATTTATCACCGAATTGTCATGAAAATGCCGATGAGGTAATTGAATTCCCATGCACGAACGGTATACTATACTTGTCAGAAGTTAAAAACACCTTCGGGGCAGGGTGAAAGTCCCTACCGGCGGTAAGGCGCAAGCGCCAAGCCCGTGACCCGAGTCGCCAGCCAAAGTGCTGGTGCGTCGCAGCAACAACTCGCTGCGCCGGTGGATCTGGTGAAATTCCAGAGCCGACGGTGATAGTCCGGATGAGAGAAGGTCATCATTTCACATGTACACACACACCGATAATCGGTGTATACCGTTGTGTGCAGTTTTAGGCATAACGCGATTTATTTTAGTGTCTGAAAAAAATGTGATTCCCCTGCCCCGTTGTCTGAAATCGTCAGAAACAGGGTTGTCTTATGCGGCAAGAAACGACACTTTCCCCCACAAAGTCAATCAATATCTGGGACCATACGCGCCGTCGTCTGAATGGTCGGCGTGTATTGCGGGTATTCGCGCCTTTGATAACACTGAGCATGGTGCTGTTGGCATGGCAGTTGGTGGCCTATATTGAGATTTACCCACGTTTTATCGTGCCGATGCCGGTTGATGTGTGGGATAAGTTTTATGCGGTGACATTCGGTGATGGGCGGGTGTCGCTGTGGGAGCATGTCTCGGTGACGATGAATGAGGTGTTGCTGGGGTTGCTGTTTGGGTTGGTGTTGGCGGTTGTGTTGGGGTACTTGATTGCAAAGCAACCCCTTCTTGAGGATTTGCTGTCCCCGGTGGTCGTGGGTTTCCAGGCAACGCCTGTGGTAGCTTACGCGCCGCTGTTGGTGATCTGGTTCGGCTCTGGTATGACGAGTAAGGTGATTACCAGCGCATTGATTGTGTTCTTCCCGACGTTGATGAACACGATTGTGGGTGTGCGGAGTGTGCCGACACCTTTGCGTGACCTGATGCGCTCGATGAACGCGACACCCGTGCAGATGACGACCAAGCTGGAAATCCCGGCGGCGCTCCCGGTGTTAATCGGTGGGTTGAAGGTGAGCGCGACGTTGGCCGTTATCGGCGCGGTGGTCGGCGAGTTTGTGAGTTCGAGCGCGGGGCTGGGTTTCCTCATTAACTTGGCACGGAGCCAATATGACACGCCGCTGGTGATTGTCGCGGTGTTAACGTTGACGGCGCTGGCATTGGCGCTGTACGGGTTAGTTATGGTTCTGGAACACTATGCGTTGGCGTGGCGCAAACACAACCACTAATTTGATAGTAGAAAGTACTGAGCAACGCACAATGCGTCAAGACCACTCGGCGTGAGTGGGCATCGTCTTCAACCGCGTCTGCTGGGATAAGCACGGCGGATGCGATGGGCGACGATGCCCAACATACCAAACTTAAATTTCTTTCCCCAACCTTTGTATCGGGGGACCACCGACAACTGAGCGTGTGCTGGCCGGTAGCTTCCGCCGGGGTGGTTCGTTGGAAGATGCAAACGACAGGATAATTTCTAAGATGATCTATCGCAAATTGTGGGTTGTGCTGGTCGCACTCGTGTTGACCTTGCCTGTTGGCCTGCGGGCGCAGGATGTTGAACAGACAACGTTTTTCATGACCTTTGTGCCGAACGTGCAGTTCGCGCAGATGTATGTGGGTTTGGAAAAAGGCTACTTTGCTGACGCGGGCTATGACCTTACGTTGGAGTATGGTAACGAGCCGGACGGCGTGGAGTTGATCGCGCTGGGAGAACGGCAGTTCGGCCTGATTGCGGGTGAGCAGGTGATCCTCGCACGGGCAAATGACCGCCCGGTGGTGTCCGTATATGAGTGGTGGCAACAGTATCCAATCGTGATTGTGACTAGCGCGGATAGTGGTATTGAGTCCCCGGCGGATATTGTGGGGCAGACAGTCGGTGTGCCGGGACGTTTCGGGGCGACGTATGCAGGGCTGATTGCATTTCTGTCTGCGAATGGGCTGACGGAGAGCGACATCAACTTACAGGAGATCGGCTTCAACGCGCCGGAGGTGGTGTGCATCGGTGGGGTGACGGCCTCGGCGGTGTATGGCAACAACGAGCCGTTGCAGATTGCACAACGGGCTGTTGCGGGCGACTGTGACGCGCTGGACACTGTGCGAGTGTTCCCGGTGGCGGACTACGTTGATCTTGTCTCGAATGGACTGGTGACGAGCGAGGCGTTGATTGCTGAGGAGCCGGGGCAGGTCGCGGCGATGGTGGCGGCGTTTGACCAGGCAGTCGCGGACGTGATTCGCAATCCGGCAGAGGCGTATCTGCTGAGTGCGCCGTACATCGATAATTTGCCGCTATCCCCGGCGCTTGAAGAGGTGCTAACAGCGGCAGCGGAGGAACAGCGCGAGTTCCTGGCAACGAATCCAGATCGGGAGGCGGTTGCCGCCAGTCGCGATGCGCTGTATAGCCTGTTGTCGGCGACTTTCCCGGCAGAGGATTTGTTGCAGCTCGAGGTGTTGCTGGCAACGGTTGAACTATGGGATGGGGATCGGCTAGGGCTTGCGGATGCAACATCCTGGGATTTAACACAGGAGACGTTGATTGAGATGGGCTTCCTGGACAGTCCGATTAACGTTGAGGCGGCGTTTACGAACGATTTTCTGCCATAGCTTACTGTTTCGATTTTGAAGCTGAGAGGTGTTGTAAGACATGAAGCGCGTGATTTACCTGTTGTATGTAGCGTTGTTGGTGGTTCCAGTGGCGGCACAGGATGATCTGACAGAGGTGACGGTGTTTATGCCGTTTGTGCCGAACATTCAGTTTGCCCCGGTGTATGTTGCAATGGAACGGGGTTACTTCGAGGAGGCGGGGTTATCCGTTACGTTGGAGTATGGGAATGAGCCGGATGGCCTGGAGCGGCTGGCGGTGGATGACCTGGATTATGCGTTTGTGGGCGGGGAGCAGGTGATTATCGCCCGTGAGAACGAGCGCCCGGTGGTGTTTGTTTACGAGTGGTATCAGCGCAATCCGATTGCGATTGTGGTCCCGGTTACAGGTGATGACGAGATGATCCCGACGGAACCCGCACAACTGGCGGGGATGACTGTGGGCGTGCCGGGGCGTTTTGGCGCGACGTACAGCTCGCTTGTGGGGCTGTTGGCGGCGGCGGACCTGACCGAAGGCGATATTGAGCTGGAGGAAATCGGCTTTAATGCGCCGGAAGTCGTCTGTGTAGGAGGGGTGACGGTCTCGACGGTTTACATTAACAACGAACCATTGCAAATACGCGACCGGGCGCTGGCCGGGGATTGTGGCGATGTGACGGGTGTTGAGGTGATCGCGGTGGCGGACTATGTTGACCTGGTGGCGAACGGGCTTGCCACGAGCGAGACGAAAATTGCCGATAACCCGGGGGAGGTCGCCGCGTTTGTGGCGGCCTTCGAGCGTGGTTTGGTCGACAGCATCAATAACCCGATTGCGGCCTATCAACTGAGTGTGCCGCTGGTGGAGACGTTGCCCTACGACAGCGAGCAGGTGTTTACGGATTTGAACGCATCGACGGAGGTGTTCCTCGCAAATAATCCGTCCCCAGCAGATGTGGCAGACCGTCGCGATTTTCTGATCGCACAGACGCGCACTTTGCTGACGCCGGAGGAGTTGCTACAACTTGAGGTGTTGCTGGAAACGGTCAAGCTGTGGGAAGCCGAGACACTTGGCCTGACGGATGCCGAATCGTGGGCTGTGACGCAGCAGACATTGTTGGACGTGGGCTTTATTGACGCTGAGATTGACTTGGAAGCCGCCTACACGAACGATTTTCTACCGGGGGGCGAGGGTTAATGCCGGGCCGCGTGGTGGCACGTAACGCGGTTGTCAGCTATTCGGCGTCAGACGGTGATCCTGTCGCGGCGCTGGGGCCGCTGTCGCTCGGTGTGGACGCAGGCGCGTTTATGTGCGTCGTCGGGCCGAGCGGTTGCGGTAAGAGTACGCTCTTGCGGTTGATTGCCGGGCTACAGGAGCCAACACGCGGCGAAATTCTGTTAGATGATGTGGTGGTTCGGAAACCGTCCGGGCGGGTGAGCGTGATGTTTCAGGATGCGAACCTCATGCCGTGGCGGACGGTGCGCGATAATATCGCGTTGCCGTTGGAGTTGGAGGGGGTTTCGAAAAAAGCCCGCTACGCGACAGTTGAGCAGTTATTGCCTACGCTGGGGTTAGAGGAGTTCCCAACAGCCTACCCGGGGGAACTTAGTGGGGGCATGGCGCAGCGGGTCGCGTTGGGGCGTGTCTTGGTACAACGTCCTGACGTGTTGCTGTTAGATGAGCCGTTCGGTGCGTTAGACGCGATGACCCGCGAACAGGTGAGCGTAGACTTGCTGCGAATTTGGCATCGGACGAAGCAGACGGTGTTGATGGTGACGCACGACATCAATGAGGCGGTGTTGTTGGCGGACCGGGTGGTGGTGTTGTCGCCGCGACCGGGACGGGTGGTGCGCGATATTGCGGTGGATTTGCCGCGTCCACGCCAACTGAGTGATACCTACAGCGATGCGTTCGGCGAGATTGCCAAGCAAGTACGGGCGGCGATAAAACACTAACCCGCTTTGACGGGTAACACCATGCCGAAGGTACTACCCTCGTCCAGCTTGCTCCGCATGTAGACGCCGCCGCCGTGTGCTTCGACCACGGATTTGACAATCGCCAGCCCTAAGCCGCTCCCCGGCTGGCGCGATGCCTCTTTCACACGATAGAACCGCTCAAACAAGCGCGACTGCACAGCTAACGGGATGCCAGGGCCATCGTCTGTGACCTCAATATGGAGTACGTTGTCTGTCTTGAAGGCGCGAATCGTGATGGTGCCGCCCTCTGGTGTGTACTTGACGGCGTTGACTGCGTAGTTGGTGATGGCCCGGTTGATCCAGTGCGCGTCTGCCCAGACCGTGCCGAGTGACCCCTGAATGTCTATCTCGCAAGTTTGGTCCTTCTCATCGAGCAGGGGGTGCATATGACGGGTGATCTCGTAGAGAAGCTCGGTGATATCCACATCGTCCATCGAAAATTGATAGCCGCCCTCAATTCGTTCCAGGTGGAGCAGGTCGTTGAGTAGGTTCTCAATCCGGGTGACGCCGCTGAGGGCGATGTCGAGAGCCTCTAACGCGAGTTCGTCCTCGGTGATCTGTTGCAGGGTGCCGATGGATGACATGGTGACCCCAAGGGGATTGCGCATGTCGTGGGCAGCGGCCTGGATGAACTCTGCCTTGGTTTTTGCAGCGTTGCGGAAGTGCGTTACGTCTTGCAGAACGATCACCCAGCCATCGTGATTATCCTCGGTGAGGGTGGTATCGCCCTCAAACACTGGCGAGACAAACACCAATAAATGGCGTTCGTCTTGCGTCTGGATTTCAAAGGATTTTTCTGGCGATTCGTCGCGTGAGGACAGCGCCACCCGTAACGGCTCGCTGAGTTCCTTCGGAATGGGCACATCGCGCAGGGGGCGGTTTAGCGCCTCGGTCACGGCGGTGGAGAGCATCTTCTCCGCAGATTGGTTCATCATGCGGATGGTGCCGGAGAGATCGGTGGCGATGATGCCGTCTGCGGAGGACTGGAGGACTGCGTTTAGGCGCGTTTGGTTTTCGACGGATTGTTTATAGAGCCGAGCATTGTCTAGTGCGACACCGACTGTATCTGCCACGGTACGGAGAATATCGACGGTGGGCGTGTCGAAGGCGTTGAGGTGCTTGCTCATGATGCTGAGGATGCCGATGATTTTGCCCCGGGCGTGCATGGGGGCCATCGCGATAGACTGAAAGGGTTCCTCACGAAAACGGGGGACGGCGAAGTCGTGGTGGCCGTTGAGGTCTGGCACGACCAGGACAGCATCACGGTGGATGACCACGCCGGACATCCCTTCACCGGCGGGGATACGCATGGGGTGGCTCACGAAGTCGTTTTCCCAACCGAGTTGCTCCCACAAGACCACCTCATTTGTTTCTGTGTCGATGAGGCTGATGCCTCCGGCCTCGGCACCGCAGACGCGGGTCACAATCTCAAGGGCGGTCGTCAGCGTTTTGTCCAGTTCAAGCGATTGGCTAACGGTGGAGGCCACCAGATTTAGCGCGGTCATTCGGTCAATGTGGCGTTGGACCTCCTGCGTTTGAAGCTCGACACGCTGCGCCAGATATTCATTTTCCTGTAACAGTTCGTCTCTGTCCACCATAAGTAGCCCAATGCCATTCTTGCAGGATCTCCGTAAGTGTACTGGTCTGTACTAATCCGTGCAAGCGCGGTGCAGGTGCGGTAGTATCAGCACTCTCATCGAGTGAAAATCGGAGTATTAGAAAGTATGCAACTAGACATTACGGCTTTACGGGCAAAGTTTCCGGCGGTGCGCGACAATGATGCTGTGTTTTTTGACAATCCAGCGGGGACACAAGTTTCCGAGGCGGTAATTGACGCTGTGCGCGACTACTATTTGTATGCCAACGCGAACAGTGGTGGAACATTCACGACGAGCCAACGTAACGACGAAATGACGGCGGCGGCACGCGAACTTGTGGCGGACTTCCTGAATGCCCCGCGCACAGATGAGGTCGTTTTTGGGCCGAATATGACGACGCTGAACTTTGGCCTGAGCCGGGCGATTGCCCAGATGTTAAACGAAGGCGATGAGATTATCCTGACGCGGATGGACCATGATGCGAATGTAGCACCGTGGTTGCGGATTGCGGAGGATAAGGGGCTGATGGTGCGTTGGATTGGCATCAACCCAGCGGACGGCACGCTCGATATGGACTCTTATGCGGCAGCGCTCAGCGAAAAGACAAAACTCGTCGCGACAGTTCACGCATCTAATGCCCTGGGAACTATCAACCCGGTGGCACGGATTGCGGAGATGGCACATGAGGTCGGCGCGTGGCATGTGGTGGACGCTGTGCAGAGTGCGCCGCACATCCCGATAGATGTACAGGCGATTGGCTGTGATTTCCTGCTGTGTAGCGCGTATAAGTTCTTCGGGCCGCACATTGGCGTGATGTGGGGGCGCTACGAGCTACTGGCGGACCTTCCGGCGTACAAAGTCCGCCCGGCGAAGGATAAGCCGCCGTATCGTTGGGAGACGGGGACACCGAGCTTCGAGACGATCCATGCGACGGGACAGGCGGTAGAGTACATCCGGCAGATTGGAGCACAGTACGGTGCGCCGTATACGGACCAATTCCCGAATATGGACGGGCGGCGGCTGGAGATTCACGCGGGAATGACAGTGTTGCAGCAGTACGAACGGGCGTTGGTGACGCATTTAATCGAGGTGATTGAGGCGGTGCCGGAAAGCCAGATTTTCGGGATTACAGACCGAGCGCGGTTTGATGAGCGGGTGCCAACGGTGGTATTTACGCTGACGGGCCACACACCGAGCGAGGTAGCGGCGCACTTCGCGGCGAACAACATTTATGTGTGGGACGGGCACTACTATGCGATTGAGGTGATGGACCAGCTAGGACACGCGGAGAACGGCATGGTGCGCGTTGGGCTGGCACACTACAACACCCACGAAGAGATAGACCGACTGGCGGCGGCGTTCAACAGCCTGTAACTGGTGCTATCGCTGGCTCGTAAAATCGCATAATGTCTGAATGAGACGTGGAGGCGCGTCCCATTTTGTTTTGCGATGCGAAGGAGACCAGAGCTATGTTGACCGCAGAAGAACGCCACACTTATATTGCTACGATTGCCACTTTTCCCGATGATATGGTGCAATTGGTGAGCAGCCTGACGGAGGAGCAGTTGACGACGCCATATCTTGAGGGGGAATGGAGTGTCGCGCAGAATGTGCATCATGTGGTGGATTCGCACATGAACAGCTTTATCCGGCTCAAGTTTATTCTCACGGAGGAGCGCCCACCGTTGCAGGGGTACGATCAAGATGCTTGGGCGGTTTTGGCGGACGGAGCGTATCCACAGGTTGAGGACAGCCTGATGATCCTACGCGGGTTGCATCGGCGATGGGTGCGGGTATGGGAGAGCCTGACGGATGAACAGTGGGCGCGGGTGGGCGTTCACAGTGAGGTTGGGGAGATCACGCCGGATAAGCTGGTGAAGATGTACGCGGACCACTGTACGGCGCATGTTGACCAGGTGAAGCGGACGTTGCAGGCGGGCGGGATCGCTGTGTAAGCGATTAGCAAAGCATACGCTGGGGGGATTGTTCGCTACACTCAAACCAAATAATGATCAGAGGTGTAGCGATGCGACGAATACTATTGTTACTGGTACTGATGCTGGGCATTGGGGTGGCGGCCCAAGATGAGGATGTGCTTGATCTGGAGACGTATGCGCTGGAGAACGGGCTGGAGGTAATTCTGGTGCGTGATGACAGTGCGCCGACGGTGGCGGTGAGCTTGCTGTATCGGGTGGGGTCCGCAGATGACCCGGAGGGCAAAAACGGGTTTGCCCATCTGTTTGAGCATGTGATGTTCCAGGGGTCCGCCAATGTGGAGCCGGGTCAGTTCGACCAACTGTTAGAGCTACGCGGCGCACAGATCAACGCGTTTGTCAGCAACGATTTCACGGTTTACTACGAAACACTGCCGAGCAACCAGTTGCCGCTAGCGTTGTGGCTGGAAGCGGATCGTATGGCGTCGTTGGCGGTGACGCAGGCTGCCCTGGAGAGCGAGCGCAGTATTGTCTTTAACGAGTACTACGAGCGTGTGGGGAATGCGCCGTATGGACAAGCCATCCAGACCTTGTTCACGATACCGTTTGACTACCCACCATATGAACAGCCGGTTATCGGAAATTTGGAAGATCTGAACCGTGCCACACTCGACACAGTGCAGGAATTCCACGACACGTATTATGTGCCGAACAACGCGACTTTGGCGGTCGTGGGGGACATTGACTTTGATGTGGCGCGTGCCTACATTGGGGATTATTTCGGGTCAATCCCAGCCGGCGAGAATGTCCCAGAGCGCCCGATGTTTGATCTGGCGTTGCTGGAACCTGAGGCGGAGGAGCGGTTACAACTGACCGATCCGTTGGCGAGCCTGCCGGCATTGATGATTGGTTATCAGACACCGCCTGCCAACCATCCAGACTACCCGGCTATCGAGTTGTTATCACGTATCCTAGCAGTGGGCAACAGCAGCCGCCTGAGTGTGAATGTGGTGGACCAGGGTGAGGCGTTGGCGGCACAGGCGTTTAGTTCTGCGAACCAGGGGCCGAGCCTGTTTGGGGCGTTTATGCTGCCGAACTTCGGTGGAACACTTGAGGACCTAGAGGCGATTTACAACCGTGAGCTGACAAACATCGTGGATAACGGTGTAACACAGGAGGAACTGGACCGCGCCGTGAACCAGATTCGGAGTTCACGCGTGTTGGAGCTAGAAACGGTGCTGTCGCTGGCGTTGACAGTACAAGAGGCCAACTACTACTACGGTGATCCGCTGGCGTTCTACGACACGCTTGAGGCGGTCGAGGCGGTCACGCCAGAGGATGTGCAGCGGGTGGCGGCGGAGTATCTCGCGCCGGAACGGGCACATGTGTTGGAGGTGACACCGGGCGCGGCGGCTGAGGCCGAGGAACTCCCGGATCCGCTGTTCACGGATGATCCGTCCGCGACGATAGCGTATGATTTCGTACAGGAACAAACCACACCGCCGGAGCCGCTGGAACAGGCGACGTTCACGCTGCCGGAGATTACCACATCTACGCTTGGCAACGGGTTAGAGGTGATTGTTGTGGAGCAGCCGTTGGTGCCGATTATCTCTGCAAACCTGTACATGGTGGGCGGTGAGGCGGCTGCACCCCCGGACAAAGCCGGAATTGCTGGGATGACGGGTTACCTGCTTACACGCGGGACAGCCACGCGTAGCGCCCAGGAACTGAGTGCCATTATTGAGGCGGACGGCGGCTCGCTGACGGGTGGTGCCAGTAGCGATGCGCTGAACGCGGGGGTATTTGGCCTCGTCGAACAGACCGAACTGGCGTTCGAGCTGTTGGGTGACGTGGTATTGAACCCGGCCTTTAGTGAGGACGAGGTGGCGCTGGCCTTGGAGCAAAGCCTTTCGGGATTGGAGAACAGCCTGGACAACGCGGACTTTGTGGCGGGGCGCACGTTTACCCGCACCCTGTATGCAGGGCATCCCTATGGCAACGTCGAGACATTGGAATCTATCGAGGGGATGACACG
>CAYWZS010000114.1:0-14413 GCA_964462905.1 uncultured Anaerolineaceae bacterium | reverse complement strand
TTGTATTCGCGCCGGTTGCGTTGACTGCATTTTGAACCGTTTCAAATATAGGAATACCGTGGAACCACTCGCCCCCCTTGCCCGGATTGACACCCGCGACAACCTGTGTGCCACTGGCTGTCATTCGGGTTGTGTGTTTTCGACCATGTCGTCCTGTAATGCCCTGGATAATGACGCGTGTGTTGGCGTTAATGAGGATGCTCACGGTTGATTAGCTCCTTCGCAATTTGGAGGGCAGCGGCGAGTTCAGTCTCTGTGTAGACGTTTGCAATGCCTGCATTTTCGATAATTTGCAGCCCGTTCTGCGCGTGGGGTCCACCAAGACGCACAATAATAGGCTTTGCTGGCGGGATGCCTTCATAAGATGAGACAATCTTATGTGCGATATCCTCCTCACCGCCTGTACTCTCGAATAAGTTGACCAATACAAGGGCTATGTTTGGGTCATGAAGTGCAGATTGCAGCGCAACATCGATTTTTTCGTCTTGGATCATGTTACCAAGGTCAATGAGTTGGCCTGGGCGTAATTGTGTGTCCTCAAGTTGGTAAATGTTATCTAGCATAGCGAGGCTCAATCCGAAACCGCCGGAAATACAGCTTACATTGCCGTCGAATTTGGCAAAGGTAATGTTCACCTGTCGTGCCCGCGCCTCGGTGATACTTGCTGGGTCGGCAGCTTGTAGCATGTAGAAATTGGGTTGTCGCTGTAGCGCATCGTTGTCGATGTGCATCTGCGCGTTGAGAACGACAAACCGATTGGCATGCGTAATGCCAAGTGGATTCAGTGCGATGTGTTCCGCATCGGACTCGATGTAGCATGAGACGAGCGCTTGCAGAATTTGCATTAAGGGCTGCCAATGCACACGGTCCAGGCTGAGATTGCTGGCAAAGTCGCGTGCCTGGTACTCTCGTATCCCGATGAAAGGGTTAATGAGTTTTGCGTCTTCATAGGTATTGCCGTCGTCATGCCGATTGGCATTGAGGACTAGTTTGCCGGTTCGGCGGTCAGCTTTGAGTGAGATGTAGACACGATGCTTCGTGGGGATAATCTCCTCAATAAGTATACTTCGTATAGTCATATCAGGAGTGAGTACAGTATCTAGAATATTCGCGATTGGTTCACTACGAGAGAGTTGTATAGCCGGGAGGGGACGGGGGCCTTGTGGTTTCAGTAGAACATCGCTCATCAGGTCGTCAATAGCTTGTCGTGCACCTGCATAGGATGTGACGAGCACATGCCTAGGGATGGGTATACCATAAACCTGGAGTTGATGCTTGGTTTGGTATTCGAAAAGTCGCATAAATACAGTCTCTTACAAGATTTCGATTTCTTCAGCAATTAGTAGGGCCTGTGGGAACTGTGCTTGTATCCAGGCAATGATCGTTTGGACCATCTTTTCCGTTTGATTATGCTGGGTTGGAGACAACTGTAAAGGCAATAACCGCATGTTGTTTGTTATCTAGGTAATCAATTTCGGAAATCGCAGCATTGTATGTGTTGCATACACGACGACAAATTGATTTGACAGTCGATCACTTGTCTTTAATGGATAGCGATTCGGGTAGATAAAACATCAGGGTAAAAATACCCACAATCGCACAATTATTTCGTATAGTCATTTAGCAAAGGAAATTATCATTTATCAAAAATAAACAAGTAAAAAATCGAAAAGCCAGACGAATTCGAATACAGATTGGAAACACACAAATTACCCTCAATTCATCTGGCTTTTCAACCAAGATATACCTAAATTTGTGCCTAGCAAAATGGCTGTGGTAGACTGAAACGTATTATCATCACGAGACACATCTAGCAGATTACTCGCCGTTTTCGCGCCCATGGGAAGGACCACATGCACAGCATAAATCACATTCGAATAATTGTGTACATCACAATCCTTGCAGTTTTCAACCTGTCCGGTTTACAAGCACAAGACAATAACCTGCTGACAAACCCTGGCTTTGAGAATCCATTTATCTCAGTCAACGCCACCCCAAGCGGTCAGAGTATTGCGAATGGTTGGAATGCCTGGAATGTACCAAGAACTGATGACGCACCAAACTTTGAGAATCTCACCCCAGAATACTATGAGGCGGTTCGTGCTGACCGTGTTTTTGAGGGTAACAACGCACAGCGTTATGAATCCTTCTTCTCAACGCATGATGGTGGTATCTTCCAGGTTGTAACAGGTGTCGGTACAGAGCGTGAGGTGACATTTAGCGCACAGGTCTACATCTGGTCGTCAGGCATCGCGGACGATGAGGACGTAAGCCGTGAAGATGGGGATGTATTAGTTCAGGTTGGAATCGACCCAACAGGTGGGACAAATGGAACCAGCAGCGACATCATTTGGTCGCAGGCCCGTGAAAACTACGACGAGTATAGCCGTTACGAAATTAGTGCCATTACAGAGTCCAACACAATTTCAGTTTGGGTGCGTTCGCGTGTTGGTTTTCCTGTAAACACCAGTCGCATCTATGTTGATGCTGCATCTTTGGTTCGTGAGGGTAATCCTGTGGTAACGAATGAACCCACCGACGAGCTGACTGAAGAACCCACCGATCAACCTATTGGGGATCCGACACCAACGCCGGACTCTAGCGTGAGTGTCACGCCGCCACCGACGAACACGGGCAACAATGGTGGTACGGGTGGGCCATCTACTGGAAGTAATAACAATGATGAATCTATTGGCGATGATTTCCCGAATACCACAATTTACACAGTGCAACCCGGCGATAGCGTGTCCCGCATTGCTACCCGTTTCAGTAGTAGCGTCTCAGCCATTCGAGACGCAAATGGCCTTGATGCCAATGCTCTGATTTTCATTGGGCAACGGCTTGTTGTGCCTGTTTCTGCTACTGTCGTTACCACCACACCCAATATCGTTGTTGTTACCGCGACGCCAGGTGGCGGGGGAACAGGCGGGCCAAATAACGTGTACCTCGTCCAACCGGGGGATACACTTTCTGCGATTGCCCGGCGCTTCAATACAACTGTGGCAACCCTGGCCCAGCTCAATGGCATCGTGAATGCAAACAGCATCCAGGTAGGACAACGTCTCGTTGTCACGGGGGCAACGGAGGTGGTAACGAATCCGCCAGCGCAACCGGCAACTGCACCAGTTACAACCCCTGCGCCACAGGTCTATGTTGTTCAACCGGGAGACAATCTGTATCGTATCTCGCTGCGATTGAATGAATCTCTTGCAGAACTCATCCGCGTGAACAATATCGCAGACCCAAATCGTATCTTTGTCGGCCAGCGTCTGACACTTCCGTAGATGTATCGCGTTCTTAAACACGCACAGTCTGGGGAGATTCTTCTTCCCAAGGTCAAATGGTGTGCGAGCTATTGGTGTCACTTTCGTGGATTGCAGTTCCGGCAAAGTCTACCTGACGATGAAGGATTGTTATTTGTCACTGGTAGGGAAAGTATTGTTGCGACAAGCATTCATATGTTCAATGTGTTTTTCCCTATCAGTGTAATATGGATTGACAAGTCCGGTGTGGTGGTAGACAAAGTGCTGGCAAAGCCGTGGCGACCAGCTTATGCCCCTGCAAAACCGGCACAATACTACTTAGAAGCCAATCCGTATCTGCTCGACCGTATTGCGCTTGATGATCTGCTTTTGTTTGATGAGGTTGCCCAGGTATGAGCTGGCGTTACATAACTGCTATGAGCCTGCTTTACCTGTTGACATTAAGCATTTTGGCACAGCCAACCGATGAAGGCTACACGATTCATGTTGTACAACGAGGTGAGAATCTATTTCGTATTGCACTGAACTATGGGCTAACGACCGATGAACTTGCTGCTCTGAATGGCATTACTAGCCCGGCAAGTATCCAAGTTGGACAGCGGCTCCTGGTACCAGGAGCCGCTGTGGCTGGCTTAGATGGGCCAGTCACTCACATCGTTGAACCCGGCGATACACTTGAAGCCATAGCTACGCTTTACAGTGTGCCGCTCGATACCTTGCAGGCTAACAACCCTAACATCAACCCTACGGTAGGGCAGGCACTAGTGATACCTGTTGCAACAGCGACATCTGCTGGTGAGACAGGTGAATCACAGGTAGAGGGCGGATTCACAGCGTCACTCAACATACCCCCGGCCACTGTTATCCATACAGTGCAGTCTGGTGAGACGCTCTTTCGTATTGCCACACAATACGGCCTGACCGTCAATGCGCTCTCTGCGGCTAATGCAATTTCGGACCCAACCCGTGTCTTTGTCGGCCAACAGCTCATTATTCCTGGTATAGAGCCACCGCAATTTGCCAGCGCATTCCCAGCACCAATCACGGCACTTTACATGAATCCACAAGTGCTCATAGAAGGGAAAACGAGCTATATTCAGGTTCGTGCAGAATCAAGTGTGACCATAACAACACAATTTCTTGAAAGGTCACTACAAGCCGTCCCCTTAGCCGATGATGTATATCGTATTTTTGTGGGTGTTCCCGTATTCACAGAGCCAGGTGTCTACCCGTTGGAGCTAGAGGTGTTGTCTGATCTTAGCGATGAAACAGCGACTATTAGCGCCAACGTGCAAATTGTGCGTGGCCCATATGGTAATGAAAACATCCAGCTTATTGCAGGACGAGATAATCTACTTAACACCAATGTAGAAGATGCCGAGAGCAAATTACTAGAGCGTATTGTAACCCCGTTCACGGCTGACCGCTATCTACAGGGCAAAATGAGCCTTCCTGCTGCTGCGGCTATTACATCAAACTTTGGCACACGCCGTTCTTACAATGGTGGTGCTGTCGATCGTTATCACAGTGGTACGGACTTTGCAGGGGTACCTGGCACACCGATTCTGGCCCCGGCCCCCGGACGTGTCGTTTTAGCCGATACGCTGAACATCCGGGGGAATGCCACAGTGATCGAGCATGGATGGGGTATCTACACGGGATATTGGCATCAGACGGAAATCTACGTTGGCTTGGGCGATATTGTAGAGACGGGACAGATCATCGGGACAATTGGCTCTACGGGCCGTGTGACAGGCGCACACCTACACTGGGAACTTTGGGTTAATGGTGTGGCTGTTGACCCAATGCAGTGGGTACAACAACCATTTGTAACACTTGAATAGCGAAAGGACATAGAAGTGACGGATCAACCTCAAGCAGATGGTGAACAGGATTTCTTCGATCAACTTGTGGGCGGCGATGCACGCCCGGACCTTGAGGCATACGAAACGTTTATGGCGCTTTATCGCCAAACCAGCAAGCTCGGCAGCTACCCTGCTTCAACCTGGATTTCACCGGGGAATGTAAGCGACTATCAAGCATATTCCGGCGGCGTGCGTTTTAGCTGTGCAAACGGCGTAGTGTCTGTAGATTGGCAGGGGCAAAACTGTATTCGCGTGTGGTATACGATAGAATCGCCCGATGTTGCTCCTTTTTCCTATGCAACTGTGCCGCCGGATTCACCAACTGTTCAATTTCAGCTACTGGAACGCGATGACTATCTCATCATTCAAACAGAGACGATGCAGATTACGATTCAATTTTATCCCTTTCAACTATCGGTGCAGTCGGTTGGTGGAGAAACCATCTACAGTGAAGATGGAGGGATTCAACGTCATCCTTCTGGTAATGTCCGCCTGTTAATAGCACTGTACAATGGCGAGATGGTATATGGGCTTGGCGAACGTGCTGCCCACCTAAACCTGCGTGGTGGGCGCTATACTCTGTGGAATGTTGATCAACCAAACTGTGATCTTGGGACAGACCCACTATATTACTGTGTGCCGTTTATCGTGGGGCAACACGCTGGAGGAAACTACGGTGTGTTCTTTGATAACGCATATCGTGGTGTTGTGGATGTCGGCGCGGTTGATGAGTCTCAATTGCAATTTGAATTTGAGGGTGGCGAGGGGTGCTACTATCTAACGGTAGGGGATTCGCCTTTGGATGTGGTTGCTACTTACACCCGCCTGACGGGATTCCCGCCTTTACCACCACTCTGGTATTTCGGCTATCATCAATCACGTTTTAGCTACCGCACACACGATGAACTCTTGTCTATCGCTGACCAAATGCGAGAACACCGCATACCCTGTGATGCGTTGTACCTCGATATTCATTACATGAATGGCTACCGCGTGTTTACCTGGGATCAGACAGCCTACCGGAATCCCGTAGCAACTATCCGGGAAATCAACAAACGCGGTTTCCAGGTGGTGCCTATTGTTGATCCCGGTATCAAAGTTGACACAGCCTACGGTGTCTACGAGAGGGGCTTGGAACAAAGTACCTTCTTACTTGATGATGACGGCAATCCAATACGGGCGTTGATCTGGGCGGGTGTCTCATATATGCCAGACTTTAGTGATCCGAATACGCGCCAATGGTGGGCGAACGAGGCGGCGGCTATATTGGAGACAGGTATCGGCGGTATCTGGAATGATATGAACGAACCGGCAGTGTTTACAACCAAGGGAGCCAATACACTACCAGAACGCGTATCGCACAGCAAAGAAGGCTACGGGGGGAAACATTTAGAGCTACACAACTTATATGGTATGTTGATGAGCCGTGCCAGTTTTGAAGCTCAACAACAGCATCGCCCCCATCAACGCCCTGTGAATATCACCCGCGCAGGGTACGCGGGGACACAACGTTATGCAACATCGTGGACAGGAGATGTGTCTAGCGAGTGGGAACATCTGCGGATGTGTATTCCGATGATGCTAAATCTAGGCATGTCGGGCGTGCCTTTCACCGGGCCGGATGTCGGTGGCTTTCGTGGGGATACCACAGGGGAATTGCTGACACGTTGGACACAAGTGGCCTGCTTGATGCCGTTCTTTCGTAATCACAGCGCGATTGACACCGTTCGGCAGGAGCCATGGTCTTTTGGCGAACCATTTTTGTCGCATATCCGTGAGGCAATCGAACTACGATACAGGCTTATGCCTTATGTGTATGCAGTCGCCGCACAAGCGACGGCATATGGATACCCTATGGTCCGGCCTATATCGGCGGCATCACCCCAGGAAAACGCCTTGTGGGGCGTTGATGATGCGTTCATGCTAGGTGATGCGGTATTAGTTGCGCCAGTATTGCAAGAAGGTGCCAGACAGCGAGACGTGCGCTTACCTTTAGGTGTCTGGTACGATTTCTGGACGGGCGACACTGTTCTCGGGGGTAGTACGATCACCGTGGAGGCATCACTGGGCCATTTGCCAATGTTTGTACGTGGGGGAGCCGTACTGCCACAATGGGAATTACGGCAGAACGTCCAAGATGGTATGCCTGACAACCTGACGTTAACTGCATACCCTGGCAAGCTCGATATGATGCTCTATGAGGATGCTGGTGTGGGGCTGGACTACCAACAGGGAGCCTATCGTTGGATTGCCCTCTCAACTTACTGGTACAACAACCGCCTTCACATTAAACGACGTACAACAGGGGGCTATGAACCACCCTACGAGAAAATTCGTGTGCGTGTTATGGGGTTTGAGAAGGAACCTTTGGTAGTGCGGGTAGACGACCAAGGTGCGCCTGTATGGTATTACGAGGACGGAATTGTTGAACTCACAACTGATGAATTTGAACTATTAGAGATCACAAGACAAGTTGGCCCATCCGATGAGACGATTATCGGGCGTGCTCGTTTTTAGATGAGTTGCTTTTGTTCCCCAACGTGCGGGACTTGATGGCACTTCCGGCAACGGGCCTCGTAACTCTCTGTTGCGCCAACCAGAATGATCGGGTCTTCGTAGTAGGCAGGGCGGTTATTCACAAGACGTTGGGTGTGTGATGCGTCCTCACCACATACCACGCAAATAGCGTGTAGCTTTGTCACATCCTCAGCGACAGCCATTAAGTGTGGAACAGTGCCAAATGGCTCGCCACGAAAGTCCATATCCAAACCAGCAACAATAACACGTACACCCTCACTGGCAAGCCTCAGCGCAACATCTACTAAGCCATCATCAATGAACTGTGCCTCATCCACGGCGATAACATTGGTTCCCGCACACCGTAGACGGAGAATATCGCGAGATGCCTCAATATTTTCCGCGAGATTCTGTGTGCCGTTATGGCTAGTTACATTATCCTCACTGTAACGGTTATCCAGCTGTGGTTTGAAGAGTTGTACCTTTTGTTTAGCAATCTCTGCACGACGCACCCGGCGCAACAGCTCTTCGGTTTTGCCACTGAACATGCTACCACATACAATCTCGATTCGCCCATCGCGATGTTTCATGCCGGTTTCCCCTCCCCTTGTGGCTGGTAAATAAAAACAGGCATGCTCTTTGTAGGGGCCATGCCTGTCTGTGTTATGCGGTTGAGCGTGCTTACTCGGCCGCTTCGGGTTCTGGGATGTCGTAGCCAGCGTTACGCAAAGACTTCTTAATCTCTGCGAGAGCCTGTCGGCCAATACCGCGAATGGCGAGGATACCCTCATCACCAACTTCACTAAAGGTGTCGAGGAAATCTTGAACGACCATGATGTCATTCTCTTGGAGCACATTTTGAGTCCGTGTGTTGAGGCCCAGTTCAGTGATGGGGAGGTTCATCGGGGTCTTAGCGGCCTCTCGTTCTTCAACCTCGGTGGCGATCTGGTCACGCTGACGCAGACGCTTCATGAATTTGTCAACACGTCCCTCAGTGTCCACAATGCGCTGTTCACCTGTATAGAAAGGGTGGCACGCGGAGCAAATATCTGTGCGGATTTCAGCAACAGCGGCTCCTGTGACCCAGGTGTTGCCACAGGCACAAACCACGTTTGCTTCTGCAAACCACTCAGGATGCAGATTTTTCTTCATGATGATGTCTCTCTTTCCACGGCAGCATGGCGATTTGCCGATCCATACTGCACTTTCTGTTACGGGTTAGTTGAATATTGCAGCTAGTCGCCAGCAGCAGCCTGTTCCTGCGGAACCGGGTACACGCTGATCTTCTTCTGGCCGTTACGCCCACGCATACGCTCGAACGTTACATAGCCCTCTATGGTGGAAAAAATCGTGTAATCTTTGCCCATCGAGACATTCTCGCCGGGGTGAAACCTTGTCCCACGCTGGCGCACGATAATGTTACCTGGGATCACGTATTGGCCGCCGAAGACCTTGATGCCAAGCCGTTTAGACTTACTATCGCGACCGTTACTACTTGAACCGCCACCTTTTTTATGAGCCATGGGTTATTTCTCCTCAGGATACTAGGTCGTTCTAGACAGAAATCGATTCGATCATCAGCCGAGTATAGTGGTGACGATGGCTTTTTTTACGGCGATAGTTTGTCCGTTGGTTATACTTGTAAACGACCAGCTTGCGGTCGCGCCACTGTTGCATCACAGTAGCTTTGACTGCCGCGCCCTCGACCATCGGTTGACCGATTACCGTGTTATCGCCATCACCAACGAGAAGCACCTCATCTAGCGTGACCTCGTCACCCTCGTCAAAGGGAAGTTTCCCAACATCGAGGTAACGCCCCTCTTCGACACGATACTGGCGTCCACCAGTGCGAATAATCGCGTACATTTTAACACATTCTCCAATCTTCGCTTGCCACCGCATGCGTCACCTGCTGGCACGCTCTTACGGGGAAAATTGGCGCACGATTTTATAGATTCAGACATAGAAAACACCCCGTTTTGGGGGCGTTGTGGCGTTTAATAATAGTTGCGCGTATGGGCTGTGTCAACGCTCATTCCGGGTGGATAAACATTGCATCCCCGAATGAGAAGAAACGATAGCTTTCAGCTTTGGCTGTCTCATAGGCCTTGAGTACATTTTCTCGGCCTGCCAGCGCACTAATCATCATCAATAGCGTAGACTTGGGCAGATGAAAATTTGTGATAAGACCGTCCAACACACGCCATTTGTAGCCAGGATAGATGAATAACTTGGTGTCCTGCTCAAAAGCCATCACAGGCCGCCAGGGGCACACATCCTCTGAAGGCTTTGGGGCGGCTGGGTCGCCTCCAGCGCTCAAAATACCGGCTGTTTCAAGGGTACGGGCGCTGGTCGTTCCAACTGCGATGACATGTCCGCCAGCCAATTTCGCATTGTTGATGATGTTTGCATCTATAGGTGAGAGCGTAGCGTACTCACTATGGATAACATGGTCCTGAATGTTCTCCACTTTGACGGGTTGGAACGTATCTAGGCCAATGTGTAACGTGCAATAAGCAAGTCGTATTCCCTTGTCTCGTATTTTTGCGAGAAGGTCTGGCGTAAAATGTAGTCCAGCAGTGGGTGCTGCCGCAGAACCTTCATGGCGACTATACACTGTCTGGTAGCGTTCTTCATCATCTACTGTTTGATGAATGTAAGGCGGTAGTGGTAATTTGCCAGCCTCATAGAGAATAGTCTCTGGCGGTACGCTAAAACGCACCAATCGTTCTGGGCCGTCATAGCTTGCTTCGACCACAACCGTCACCGATGTGCCGTCAATCTGTAATGTCACCCCCTCGTGAATGCGTGTGCCACCCACTAAAGCACGCCAATGAAGATCGTCAACACGCCGCAACAGTAAAATTTCGCCTCTGCCACCTGTTTTGGCTTTACTGACCATTAGTCGTGCCGGAATCACACGGGTGTTGTTCATAACCAGTACATCACCGGCGCGTAATTCGTTGACAATGTCACGAAAGACTCGGTGCTGAATAGCGCCTGTATTTCGGTTCAATAGCATGAGCTTTGAAGCATCACGTGGTTCAGCAGGCGTTTGGGCAATGAATGATTCTGGAAGGTCGTAGTCAAATTCATTGATATGCATGGCTGTATTACTCATAACAGAGATTGTTGATTGGGTGGGGTAGCTGGATCATAGGGATATCCAAGATGGTCGTAGGCAGCGGCAAGCGCCACACGCCCACGTGGGGTGCGGCCAATGAAACCAAGTTGTAGCAGATACGGCTCATTGACATCCATGATGGTGCTGCTGTCCTCGCTCATTGCCGCTGCGATAGTATCCAGCCCAACAGGACCACCACCGAACTTTTCAATGATCGTGCGAAGCAAGCGTCGATCTATATCATCCAGCCCAAAGTGGTCAATATCCATGAGGTCGAGAGCATCCCCGGCGACTGGCCCTGTGATAATGCCATCGGCGCGGATTTGAGCATAGTCACGAGTGCGTCGTAGCAAGCGCAACCCAACGCGGGGTGTTCCGCGTGCGCGGCGAGCGATCTCGGTAGCTCCTTCTGGCGTGATCTCGACATCAAGTAGCCCTGATGCACGCGTGAGAATGTATTCCATTGACGCCTGATTGTAGAAATCGAGCCGAAACCGTGCCCCAAAGCGGTCACGGAGCGGTCCGGCAAGTAGCGCCAAACGGGTCGTTGCGCCAACAACTGTGAAACGAGGCAAGTTAATGCGTACATTCTTCGCCGTTGGACCTTTCCCGATAACGATGTCCAGCGCGAAGTCCTCCATCGCAGGATAAAGCACTTCCTCAACAGCGCGACCCAGACGATGAATCTCGTCAATGAACAAGACATCACCCTTTTTAACGTGGGTTAGAATTGCTGCCAGGTCCCCAGCACGTTCAATAGTCGGGCCAGCGGTCACATGAATTTTGGTTCCCATTTCATTAGCGATAACAAAGGCAAGGGATGTTTTTCCGAGGCCCGGAGGTCCATAAAACAGCACATGGTCTATGGGTTCACTGCGAGCTTTAGCCGCCGCAATAATGATCTCCATGTTCTTTTTAATTTTGTCCTGCCCAATGATATCTTTGAGCCATTTTGGGCGGAGCGCGATGTTATCGCGGTCATCTGGGCGCTTGGCCCCGCTGATCATGCGGCCATCGTCTGTCATGGGGTATCCCGTCTGTACATTCTGCTTGTTTCAGTATAACGAACAGATGGTCCATTCGGAAGTGGTGACGGTAGGCCAGCTTGCATCTGCCTGTTACAATCCAGGGCAATTCGCTCAACAAAAAATGGCACGAAAGGGACCTGACTATGTCACAGTCACAGGTGTTTGTTTCCAATCATCCACTTGTCTTACATAAACTTACAGCATTGCGCGATGTCAACACGTCTCACCGCGATTTCCGCGATGTTGTGCGTGAACTTTCCATGTTGTTGATCTATGAGGTAACACAAGACCTAAACCTACAGGAAAAAGTGATTACAACCCCAATGGGCAAGGCGAATGGTCATAAAGCTCGGGCGATTGGATTGGTTCCCATCTTACGCGCGGGGATTGGTATGTCGGAGGGCGTTATGACGATGTTACCGGATGTTCAGGTTTGGCACATTGGGATTTATCGTGACGAGGAAACATTGCGTCCAGTGCAATATTACAATCGCTTGCCGAATGATCCGACAGTGGAAGTTTGTGTGGTTCTAGACCCTATGTTGGCGACAGGGGGGTCGGCAGTCGCGACGGTAGACATTCTCAAGAAATGGGGCGTGAAACGGATTAAGTTCATGGGGTTGATTGCTGCTCCCGAAGGTATAGAGCGCCTCTCGAAGACCCACCCTGATGTGCCGATTCATATTGGTGCAATCGATGATCATCTCAACGAAATTGGGTATATTGTTCCTGGGTTGGGGGATGCCGGGGACCGTATGTTTGGAACATAATAGGCATTCATGATGCAGCCGACTTTCGCCTTTATCATTGTGCTCGTTTTATCCTTTAGTGTCTCGGTTATCGTAACGCCACTCTCAATTTGGATAGGGCGACATTTTAACCTTGTGGACCGTCCCGGGGGACGGCGAGCACACCAAAACCTTATACCAAGAATTGGGGGGATCGGTATCTTTGCGGGGTTTCTGATAGCGAGCATGGTTGCCCAATTTTTACCCGTGCCTCGCTTTGACCCAAACGAGATTACCCGGTTCACTGGTTTAATTGTCGGCGGCACGTTCATCTTTGTGATGGGATTATGGGATGATGTGCGCGAGTTTGGACCTATTCCGCAGTTTATCGCCCAAGGTGTTGCTGCAAGTATCGCGATAGCTTTCCTTATTTTTATCGAGCGCATCAACAATCCCTTCACAGGGCAACCGATTGAGTGGGGACACCTCATCACAATTAGCGTGACGGTGGTGTGGTTGGGGCTTATGATGAACACAGTGAATTTCTTAGACGGTCTTGATGGGCTGGCAAGTGGGGTCTCGCTCATTGCGGGGTTGATGTTATTTGTGAACAGTGCCTTTCGCATAGTGCCAGCACAAACGAGTGTAAGCCTGCTACCTTTGGCCTTGGTGGGGTCTTGCCTGGGGTTCCTGATGTATAACTTCAACCCAGCACGCGTGTTTATGGGGAGTAGTGGTGCGTATTTTCTGGGCTATGCCCTCGGAACACTGAGCATTATCGGTGGGGCTAAGATGGCGACGATTCTGCTCGTGATGGGTTTACCGTTGTTGGACGTGATTTGGCAGATTGTCAATCGTATGTCCCAGGGTCGCAATCCCTTCCACGGTGACCGCGGACATTTGCACTTCCGGCTTGTCGATATGGGCTACAGTCAACGGCTGATCGTGTTGAGCTATTACTTGTTTTGCACATTTTTTGGGGTGCTCACGCTGGTCATCACAAGTCAACTTTACAAAATGTTGGCGTTGGTGCTGATGACTGTTTTTGTCGTGGTCGGGTTTTATCTACTCAAACGGATGGATTATCAAGCTTCTTCTTCATCTTCAACGGGGTCATCGCCCTCAGCAAGCTGAGGCGCTGGTAACCCTGGCTGGCGTTGTGACGGTAGTCGTTGTTCATCGCTCTGACCTGTAATGAGGGAAGCACCACCCCGGCCAGCTCGCTCCAAACTTGGTGGCTTGGCTTCAGGTTTATCATCAATCACCTGTGTAAGGGCTGTAACGGGTACATCACCTGGGGGACCAGGCAAAGGCAGAGGCGTTCGATAGATAGATGGCGGTCCCTCAGTAGCAGCTTCCCGCTGACGCGAGCGTTTACGCTCACGTGTCTGGCGTTGCCGTTCGATTTCACGCAGTCGCCGTGATTGGCGCTCCTCTCGTGTCATAACAATCATTTTACCGTTTTGGAAATCTGCGCTGTCACCCGTGATCCATTCAATTGTGTTCTCAATGGCGGATAACACCCCGACCATGAAAGCATTCATCACAATAACACCGGCAAAAATCGCAGATACATCATTCAGGACTGTAGCAACAGGACCATTTAGAATCCCAAGAATGACGGTGTTTCCCAATCCCAGTACAATTACAACAACGACAGCAACCCCACCAGTGATTCCTAGAATGCGATACCCGGAAAGTTGCGGGAGGTTGAAAAATGTCGTGTTGCTGACCGTAAATGCCACATAAAACCAAAGCCAGAAATCTGCCGTGCTCAACAGTTGTTGTAGCGCAGCGTTTAGGCTTTGAAAATTAACGGGGCCATCATTTGGGGTAAGTGTGTCTAGGACAACAGGCACTAAAAACACATTATTCGCGATATACCACA
>CAYWZS010000113.1:0-14783 GCA_964462905.1 uncultured Anaerolineaceae bacterium | reverse complement strand
ATCAAGACGGCGGGAAAAAAGGGGCGGTTCACATGATACGGGCATGGGCGAGTGAGAATGGATTGACACTGGGACAACGCAAGGTGGATGAAAAGTCTAACGAGATCACTGCCATTCCCGAATTACTGGACTTACTCAACGTCACCGGATGTATTGTGACACACAGGGGCTCGAAAACGTTGTGGACAGGCTTTAAAGGCAACGTACATAACAGCCTGACGCTGCTGCTGAACGATTTCCGCATAAGGATAATTTGATTGTCGGTTGAGTGATTACGTTACCGATTGTGGTCACTCCACCCGCTCAACCATCGCCTTCAAGTTCCCATCGGACCCCTTCGCCGCTCTCACGACGACCTGTTCCCCCACGAACCAGTTGTCGCGCTGGTGACGCAGAATCACGCCGAACACGACCCCACGCTCGTCCTCGAACACTAGGCTGGCGGCGGCTCCCGTGCCGAAATAGCGTTCCTCCACCGTTAGTCGCTGCCCAACAAAGCCACCCTGTTCGTGCGAACGGGTCGCTAGCGTCCGCAACATCGGCCTTGCGCTGCTTCTGGGTGGCGGGGTCAATGTCCTGCATCCGAGGCGGGTTCGCCGTCGTCCCAACGTGGCGGTTGAACCACACCTGTTTGATGTCCACCGCCGCGTAGGTTGCTTGGCGCTGTGCCTGTTGTGGGGTCGGATAGCGCACCAAGCGCGTGCCGCGTTCGCTTGTCTCCTCGTGAATCTCGCTCAGCAGTCCAAGCTCATTCAGCACATCCCACAGCGCCTCCGCCGCGACCCGGTGCATTTCGGCGCTGGGGTGTGGGTCATAGGCCGTCGCCACGCGCTCTACAACGGGGTAGGGTTTCATCAGCGGCCCCATGTCCACGTAGGGCACATCCAGTTCATCTAACACCCCAAAGACGGTATCCAGTAGCGGCGCATTGCCATCCATCACGACCGGGTGCGGCCATACCAGATAAGCCACGGTCGCGTCCTGGCCCCGCACCCAGCGCACCACCTCACGGATTTCGTCCGCGTGGGCGGCCAGCACCGCTGGGTCGTCCTGGGCACGCGCTACCGGGTCGTCCGCCGGGTCCAGCCGTAGGAACACGTTCCAGTAGAGGAAGCTAGGCACAAACAGGCGATTCACGAGGGGGTTTTCCACATCATGCGGCGGGACGGGTTCGTAGGCGTCGTTATAGGCCTCCGTCACATCGTTGACGAAGTAGGACACGATGACCATATCCGGCGGGACGGGATAGGCTTGCAGGTTCTCGAACTGTGTTTGGGTCTCCCAACCGGGACGCGCCACCAGGTACAGCGCGGCGTCATCCCCCAACCGAGCGTCCAGGATATCGCCCACGCGGTCGGCGCGGTCATCCACGCCAAAACCCGCCGCCAACGAGTCGCCCACTAACAGGATCGCCTGCGTCTCCGGGTTTTCCGGCGGGGTTGGCTCACGGTCATCACGGAAGCCGAGCGTGTTTGGCTCTCCCCACACCACCCCGAGGTAGTTCGCCGTCAGGATAGACGACGACGCGCCGAAGGATTGGATTGCGAAGAAGCGCAGGGCGTACTCCGCGCTCGCCAGTACCACAAACACAAACCCGCAGAACACGAGCAGGCCGCTAAATCGGCTTCTGGCGACCTTGCGCCCAAACGACCGTAGCCGGTTGTCATCCGTGTTGAAGCCGACGGCGAATGTCAACAGCCATAATGCCCACGCGATGTTGAAAACGTAGCCGAGGCCCGGCGGGTTGGAGCGCATCGGCTGGAACAGCAATAGGCCAATAACGTGTAGCAGTGCCAGCGCCCCCAGCAGGACGAAAGCCAAGCCTGCACCGCGCACCCGTTCCCCGGTCGCGCCACGGGCCGCCGCCCGCACACCGAGCCAGGTCACGGCCCAGGCCACCAACACCAGCAACGGAGCCGTGAGCGCCGTTGCCGGGGCCGGGGCCAGCCACAGCGCCAGCCCTGCGAGAACCGCCAGCGCCAGCGCCGCCCCATACCAGAACCACCTGTTCACACTCATTGCGCGTGTGCCCAACCTTCCCATTTACGGGCCTGCCATGCGGTGTAGAGCGCAATCGCCCCCGCCGCTGCGACGTTCAAGCTGGCGACCTTGCCGCGCATGGGGATACTCAACAGGATGTTGCACTGTTCCTTGACCAAGCGCCGCAAGCCCTCGCCCTCGCTCCCCATGACCAGCGCGACGGACTCATTGAGCAGGTCTGTCTTGTCGATGGGCAATATCTCCGGCCCAGCGTCAAAGCCAACCAGCCAGACGCCGTGGCTCTCGAGTTCCTTCATAGCGTTGACGAGGTTCGTCACCTGCACCACGTTGAGATGCTCCACCGCGCCAGACGACGCGTTGACCACCGACGGCGTGATGTTCACGTTACGCCGGTCCTGCATGATGATCCCGTGGACGCCGACGGCCTCCGCTGTTCGCAGTAACGCGCCGACATTCTGCGGGTCTTTGAGCAGGTCCAACAGCAGGATGAAGGGTTTTTCGCCGCGTGCCTCCGCCGTGGCGAAGATGTCGTCAATATCTGCGTAGGGATAGGCCCCCACGCGTAACGCCGCCCCCTGATGATTGCCGTTGTTGGTCAAGTCATCCAGAATGCGGCGTGGCATCCGCTTTATCGGGACGTTATTGCCGTTCGCCATCTCGACGAGTTCCGCCGTGGTCCCCTTCTCCTCGATACCCTCCGCCAACAGCAGTTGGTCCACCTTGCGCCGCCCGGCTCGTATCGTCTCGACAATCGCCCAATTTCCGTACACAAATTCTGGCATCGCTGTCCCTTGTCTGTGCTGTGTTTTCCGAATGTTGCCAGCTTATCATCGTTGTGGGGGGTGCGCCATGTATGACATTCCACAACGCGCCGCGTGAGGAATGGCCCTATCTGCAACTGACCCAGGTTGCATACAATAAAGCGGTACCCACGAACGATCAGTTATTGGAGAGATTGGATATGGAAACGAAAACCGTCACCGTGCCGGGCATCGGCTGCAACGGCTGTGTCAACGCGATAGAGGGCGAACTCGGCGAGATGAGCGGCGTGCAGTCCGTCAAGGCGGACCTGGACAGCAAGCAGGTGGTTGTCGAGTGGAACAGCGACACCAACTGGAACGCCATCCGCGCTAAGCTGGTCGAGATCGAGTATCCGCCAGCAGAGTAGTTTCGTCTGTGGGTGGGCCGCAACTTGCGGCTTGCCCCGGTATCTCCACGATAGATGGCGCTTGTCCGTCATACTACAAGGCCAACGTGAAAACCGTCCCGCGCACCCCACTAACCATCGTCCTGCACAATGTCCGGTCCGCCTACAACGTTGGCTCAGTGTTGCGGACGGCGGATGTCGTCTGGGTTCAGCAGGTGGTGACCAGCGGCTACACCCCCCCGGCGGAACATCCCAAGGTGAAGAAAACCGCGCTCGGCTCTGAGATGGTGATGCACACGGCAAGCTATCCCACATTAGCGGAGACGGTGGCGGCGCTACGTGACGACGGGGTTACGGTCTACGCGCTGGAACTCACCGACGCGGCGCGGTCCCTGTGGGACGTTCCGGCGGCGACCTTGGCCCGTCCGAGTGCGTTCGTGTTCGGCAGTGAGACGGACGGCCTCGCGCTGGACGAGACACGGGCGCTCGGTTTGCCGGAGTTGATGTTGCCGCAGTTCGGGGTGAAGGGGTCGCTCAACGTGGCGACGGCGGCCAGCGTCGCGATGTACCATGTGCGCTACGTGCTAACGGCGGCGGGGTTTTTCTGAAGTCGTGAACTATAGCCGCGCATCTGGTAGAATTACGAGCCTAAACGCCTATCAGCTACCCGGAGCCGCCTCGTGGACTTGTACGCGACCCTCAACCCTCAACAGCACGCCGCCGTTACCGCGCCAGACGGCCCGACGCTGGTCCTTGCTGGCCCCGGCAGTGGCAAAACCCGCGTGTTAACCCACCGCATCGCTCATCTGATCTACAACCGTCAGGTGCCCCCCTATCAGATTATCGCCGTGACCTTCACCAACAAGGCCGCAGGCGAAATGCGTGAGCGGGTACGTGGTATTCTGGGGGACCGCCTGCGCGGGCTTCGCATTGGGACATTTCACGCGTTGTGCGCCCAACTGCTCCGCATGGAGGCCGACGAACAAGACGAGGGAGTGTTGGGGCCGTACAACCGCAACTACCTCATCTACGACACCGACGACCAGAAGAAGCTGGTCGCGCAGGCCGTCGAGGATATTGGCGTCAACCTGAAACGCCTGAGCCTGACGCCCTACAAGGTGCTATTCCAGATCAGTGACGCCAAAAATGAACTCGTCGGGCCGAAGAACTATCCGCGTTCCGCCTATGAGGATGAGGTTATCGCCCGTGTCTACGAGCAGTATCAGCGGCTGCTGCAAGACAACAACGCGATGGACTTCGACGACCTCATCATGAAAACGGTGTTGCTGCTGCGCGAGAACGCAGCGGTACGTGAGGATTATCAGCGGCGCTTTGAGCATGTGCTGGTGGACGAGTTCCAGGACACAAACATGGCACAATATGAACTCGTGCGGCTGTGGGGCCTCCCGCAGCAAAATGTGTTCGTCGTCGGCGACGAGGACCAGGCCATCTACGGCTTTCGTGGCGCGGACTACCGCAACGTGATGCGCTTTCGTAAGGACTACACAGACGCCAAGACCTTCCTGCTAGAGCAAAATTACCGCTCCACGCAGATCATCCTCGACGCAGCACGGGCCGTGATCGACCGCAACGCCGACCGTACCCCCAAACACCTGTTCACGGACCGCACCGACGGCCTCAACATCACCGCTTACGAATCCTACGACGAACGCGAGGAGGCCGAGTTCATCGTCAAGGAGACGGAGCGCCTCCGCGCTGAGGGCCGTCGCCTAAACGAAATTGCCGTGATGTACCGCACAAATATGCAGTCTCGGGCGCTGGAACAGGCCTTTGTCGACAACCGTATTCCGTATCGACTCATCGGCGGGACAGCCTACTACCAGCGCCGCGAGGTAAAAGATATGTTGGCCTATCTACGGCTGATTGCCACACCCGCCGACAGTGTCAGCTTTGACCGCGTGGTGAACACGCCCCGGCGCGGTATCGGAGCCAAGACACAAGCCAGCTTCGAGACGTGGGCGTCCGGGTTGGGCATCCCCTACGGCGACGCCTTACTTCAATTGGTGGACGGCGCGACTGTGCCGGACCTCAGCGCAGGTGGCAACCGCAAGCTGGCGAACTTCGGCGCACAACTGCGTGGCTGGAAGCGGATCGCTGACACGGGCGAATACGTTGACCTGCTGGACGCGATCATTGAGGAAACCGGCTACGAGGCGCACCTGGCGGGCAGCAGCAAGACGGACGATGAACTGTTCGACCGCAAGGGCAACATTGAGGAGCTACGCGGCCTGCTGGATGCTGGCGAGTTCGAGACGCTGACGGACTTCCTCACCAACGCCTCGCTCTCAACCGATATGGACCGCAGCAACCAGGACGAGGAACAGATCACCCTGTTGACGTTGCACGCCAGCAAGGGCCTCGAATACGATGTGGTGTTTCTCACGGGGCTGGAGGAGGGGTTACTGCCACACCAACGCGCCCTGGAAGAAATCGACGGCGTCGAAGAAGAACGCCGTCTGCTCTACGTGGGGATCACCCGCGCCCGGCATCGGCTGTACATCACCCGCGCCTTCCGGCGGCGGCTCGGCCAATACGCCGACTCGCGGGAGCCGTCGCGCTTCCTCTACGATCTGCCCGCCTCGCTCATCGATGGGGCCGGAGCCGCGACCAAGCAGCGCCGCCACACAGACACCTACTATCGCAACACCCAATGGGACGCCCGTAGCGACCGCGAGTTCTACGGCAAGCCGCGCAAGCCGGACCCCGACGACAAGATCATCAAGTTTCCGGCAGGTGGGCAACAGTTCTCGTCGGGGATGAACGTGCGTCACACCAAGTTCGGCGAGGGCGTCGTGATCGAGAGCAAGCTCACAGGCGGCGACGAGGAGATCACGGTTGCCTTTGCCGAGGCGGGCATCAAGCGGCTGATGGCGAGCTTTGCGAATTTAGAGGTGGTAGACGGTTAGATCAAGGAGCCTTACGGGCGTATATTCTGATAGCGCAGGACCCGATGCAGGGTGAACGCTATCTGCCTGGTTTCCGTCGTGGCTACGCACATCCACCACCAACGTGATCGTCGTACTCATCCGTTTGATCGGTGTGCCGCCGCCCCTGGCGGCTATCGCCAATACGTTGAGCGGGCGTCACCAACCCCCAACAGCCCATCAGCGCGAAATGCTCGATTCTTCGTCATACTCCTCCAGCACGGCGTCCGGGTCGTCCTTCTGTAGCACGACAAAGCCCCATACCGGAGTGCCCTCCTTGCCGCCGCCCCCCGCCGTAATGATCTCCCAGCCGTCGTTGACGAGCCAGGTGAGCTTTTTCTCGGCGTCCTCGCGCCCAACTTTATCGTCCATAAAGGTTGTGATTTTAATCAGCTTTGGCATGGTGTGTGTCCCGTCTCTTACTCGGTTTGCTAGAGGTTGTTGTCAGTTGTGTGCATAAGGGAGACATTACCAGCATTTTAGGGTCGGGGCAAACGCATCAGGTAAACCCCTTTGCCCTCATACTCAAACGTTTTGACGTGGCGAAACCCGGCCTTCTCATAGGCGCGAATGGCGGCGGCGTTTTCAGGCAGTGGGTCGATGATGCACGCCGGGACGCTCGGACCGTTAAAGACGTGCTCGGCGAGGAATTGGTTGATAGCCGCCGTCCCAATTCCCTGGTGCAACCGTTCGCGCTCACCAATAAACACATCCACCCCCATCTCGCGGTCATCTAACGTGAGGTAGGGCTTGTAGTCTGGGAAGTCGCCCACCTGCCAGCTTTGGATGTAGCCGATGTCAGTCCCATCCAACACGATGATATAGGCATCTACACGGTAGTCCGGGCGCATGTAGGCGCTGTACTCAGCGTGGGCCTCCGCGAGCGTCGGGTTGTGTGGATCCCACCACTGGCTCACATGTGGTAGGTTACGCCAGCGGTGTAGGGTGGGAATGTCCGCCGGTTGGATGGGACGAAACGCAACATTCAAGTTAGGGTTCCTCGGTTGTCTCCGGCGCGGCAATGGCTTCTTCGGTGGCATCTGGCACGGCAATCACCTCGTCTGTACCCTCTGGATTCGGCACAGCCTCATCAGTAGACGCGGGAGGCGCAATATCGCCGTTACCGCCCGCCACGGTCGGCACCACGTACCATGTCGCGTAGATGCCCATGCCCAGCAACGCGGCGATAAACCATCCTGCCAACGTAAAGCGCATGTAGATTTTGATGTTCCTAACCATCAACGCGGGAGGTAAGACACTCTCAAACCACATCCGCAGCGCCAGGTAAGTCCCAAGGATTTGTGCGACGGCACCAATCCCCAGGTGAACGGTCGGCAACCAAACCTGGACATCCCCCAACGCGCTGGGAATCCCTGGGGCCACCCCGTCGCGGTACGAGAACACCATTAACCACAGGATAAGCACCCAGTTGAAGATCACGATCCCGCTCATGGTGATTTTGTGTTGTGGCTCGAACATGCGCCGTCGTGCAAAAATATACCCCGCAACCATCGCGGGGAGAATGAGCAAAATGTATGCGATGAGGGTGATGTCCGCTAGCAGGCTTGCGCCTGTTCCCAAAAATCCTTCGGTAGCTCTGAGGTCCATATACTAGGGGTCCAGTTCGGTTGTAGTCGGTTAAATCGCACTCCCTCCTCATATTATATTCAAATAAATTTTACTCACAACATTTCCCCCCCGTGAGATTGTTTTGGGTGTGGCTACTTTGCATTTTAGGGTCATGCCGCTCATGGTGGCTGGGTGTTAGGCTTGTCCTTCAGCCCAGACGAATCGCTGATCTTCAGCGGCGGTGGCGATGGAGCGCTCCGCGTGTGGGATGCCGCCAATTAATACCGTTGCAGGGGTGGCCCGGCCACCCCTGCACGTTTGCGCCTATACAATCACGGGATGAGATGTATACTGATGTTCAAAGAAGTCTTCGTACTTTCCGCATATCCTGCCAATCCCCCCATACATCATTTAACAACGGTGCATTGGCCTCACACAGACATAATTCCAGCAGAATACTTGTGGACAACAACCAATTCAAAGCGAAATACAAAATTACAACGGCTGTCTACGAACAGTTTTTCATCAAATAGGCGACTTCATCCAAAGCGATATTGATTCATATAATGAGCTAAGGAGGCTTATGGCCTGACGCCACGCGGCGCTGGGTCTGGTTCACATTATGGCAAAGAGCAAACTACGTATAATCCCCCTGGGTGGCCTGGGGGAAGTCGGCAAGAACATGACGTTGTTCGAATACGGCAACGAGGGCTTGATCGTAGACACCGGGATTATGTTCCCGGCCAATGACATGTTCGGTGTGGACTATATCATCCCGGATTTCGGCTACCTGCGGGAACGCTCCGAGTTGAAGATTCACGGCGTCCTCTACACCCACGGCCACGAGGACCACATCGGGGCCGCCCGCCATGTCGTCAGCGAATTCCCCGGCCTTAAACTCTATGGGACCAAACTCACGATGGGGCTAGTGGAGGTGAAGTTAACCGAGGCCGGCCTGCTAGACAAAGCCAAACTCAACGTGATTGAGGCAGGTGACGATGTCAAGCTGGGGCCGTTCACAGCGGAGAGCTTTCACGTCTGCCACAGTATTCCCGGTTGCCTGGGCTTCGGCATTAACACGCCCTACGGTATCATCATCCACACGGGCGACTACAAGTTCGACAACACGCCCGTAGGCGGCAAAAAGCCGGACTACGCCCGACTTGCAGATTTCAGCCATCGTGGGGTCAAGCTCCTCATGGGCGACAGCACCAACGCCATGTCCGACGGGTGGACACCATCCGAGAGCGTCATCACCCCGGCCTTTGAGCGCGTGTTCAGTAAGGCCAAGGGCCGCATCATCGTCGCGACCTTCGCCTCGCTAATTAGCCGCGTGCAACAGGTCGTGTGGACCGCCAAGAAGTACGGGCGTCACATCGCCTTCGCGGGCTACAGTATGCGGCGCAATGTCGATATGGCGATTGAACTCGGTATCCTGGACGTGCCAGAGGGCATGATTATTGACCTCAACAAGATCGACAACTACCAACCCAGCAAAGTTACCGTTATGGCGACCGGCTCCCAGGGCGAGCCGTCCGCTGTGCTCAGCCGCATGTCAATGGGCCGTCACCGCCTGGAGGTCCGGTCCGACGACACGATTATCCTGTCCTCCCACCCCATCCCCGGCAATGAGGAGATGGTCGCCCGCATTATCAACGACCTGTTCCGGCGCGGGGCCAACGTTGTCTACGATCCGCTGGAGGACGTGCATGTCTCCGGCCACGGCAACCGTGAGGAAATGCGCCTGATGCTGAACCTCACCCAGCCAGAGCATGTGCTACCCGTCCACGGCGAACTGCGGATGCTCAAAGCTCACGCGGACCTTGCCGTGGAAAGCGGCGTCCCGCGTGACAAGGTATTCGTGGTAGAAAACGGCACCGTGGTCGAGGTGGACGACAAGGGGATTCAGGTTGCCGAGCGCGTCCCTGGTGGCTATGTATTCGTGGATGGAACGGGTGTCGGCGACGTGGGTCGCGCTGTCCTGCGTGACCGCGAGATTTTGTCCCAGGACGGTTTCGTGATTGTTATCGCAGATGTAGACACCCGCAAGAAGCGCCTCGTCCGTGACCCGGAGATCATCTCGCGTGGGTTCGTTTACTTACGTCAGGCTGGCGACCTCATGGACAAAATCACCGACGCGGTAGACACCACCGTTCGTAACGCCAACGGGGCCAACCGCAACCGTATGCAGGAGAAGATCGAGGACGCACTCGCGCAGATGCTCTACCACGAGACGAAGCGCCGCCCGATGGTCTTCTCGGTCGTCAACGAGCGATAAAACAGCAAGGTCGCACGCCAGATCAAACGGCCTCCGGTTATCGGGGGCTGTTTGCGTTTAGAGCGCCCGCGCTGGCGAGATCGTTGGGGTTGGGGTCGCTGTCGGGGTTGCACTGGTTGTCGGGGATACGCTCGGTGTGGGGGAAAACGTCGCGTTCGGGTCCGGCGTCGGGGGTGGTGGTACAGTATGGGTGGCCGTGGGGGTAACGGGCGTTACCGTGGGGAGCGGTGTGGGGGAAAGTGTCGCCGTTGGCGTGGGGTTCAACGGTTGGATGATGTCGTTCCGCATGTAGCCCTCGTCAATGCGGGTCGTTGCTGGGCGCACATCAATCAAATACCAGTCCGTATCCGGCAGATTACGGATCACACACACCGTCTCGCCCTGGTCGAACACCTCCACCAACGGCGCAGTTGTGCTGGGTGCACCGCGCACAATCGCGCTAGGGACAGCCACAGTCCAATCCTCGCAGTCTGGGATGGGCGTAAACGTCGGGATAAGTGTTGGGGTAGGGATGGCCGCCGTCGCCCGCTGAATCTCGGTCGCTGTGGCCCGGACCGCCGCCTGTTGAGTCGCCTCGACCACGCCCAGGCCACCCGTGCGGACGTAGTCGCGCAAGCCCAATAACAAGTAATACCCACCCAGGATCAGCGCCAGCGTGGTGAGAAAAACAAACCAGGGCGGCGTGCTGTTACGGTTGCCCATCAGGTGATATGTGGCTCCATGACCGATTTGCGCCCCTTTGTAACATCCTACACCGGGAAAGCCAAGCGCTAGACGGAAAGCGTCGGTTAACCGTAGAGTTTGTCATAAAGCTGTTTCTGGTAAACCATCCGGCGCACCCGCAGTAACATGATCGCGCTGTTGATGGGCTTAAACAACAAATCATCGGCTCCAGCAGCGATAATCTGCCGAATATCTTCTGCTTCCCGAAAACCCGTCACCATCAGTACAGGGATATGCCGTGTCGCCTCGCCCGCCTTCAGCGCACGGCACACGTCATAGCCGCTCATACCGTGCATTCGCACATCAAGCAGAATCACGTCCGGTGGAGCCTGCCGGACCAACGCCAACGCCTGCTCACCATTAAACACGGTCCACACATCATATGATACCGATTGCAGGTAGGCCTCCATCATCTCCAGGTTGAGATCATCATCATCGACCACCAGAATTTTCGCGGGGGACTGCCTCATATTAGGTTTCCTCGGTTTCTAAACCACACCGACCAACACCCTCAATTCTAACGCAATGACCCGGAATCTGTAATGTCATCGCTCGCTGTTTGGATTGGGAGCCGAACCGTTATCGTCGTCCCTTGCCCATTTTGGCTGTCAATCTCGATGTCACCTTCAATGGTGGTCACAACATTACTGATGATTGATAAACCCAGCCCACTGCCACCAATCACCCCGACATTACTGGCGCGGTAAAACGGCTTCAATACTTCAGCTTGCTCCTCCGTCGGGATGCCAATACCGTGATCTTGCACCTGAATGATGACGTGCTCCCCCTTACGGCGCACCTCACAGATGATCGGAGTACCATCGGAACTAAACTTCACCGCGTTGCTGACGAGGTTGCTCACGATGTATCGGATCATCTGGGGGTCAAAGTACAGCCCCTGTAATATGCCGGAAGACAAAAACGTGATGGGCCGGCCCATAGTCTTGCTGATCTCATCAATGGTCGTGGTTACAATCGCGCCCACGTCCACACGTTTCACATCTCCCCCGAATGGTGTATCCTCGTTACGAATGACAGCGTTGATGTCATCGAGAATGTGCTTGAGGTGGTTGATCTGATGTTGAATGTTCTCGACGCGGCTCTTGCGTTTCTCGGCGGAAAGACGCTCATAATACCGTGACAGCAGATCGCTGGAAACCTGGATAGAGGCTAGGGGCGTTCGTAACTCGTGTGAGAGGGTCATCATCAGTTGTCGGCGAATCTCACTGATCTCTTGTTCCTTCGCCAAGGACAAACGCAGGCGTTCCTGTTCGGCTTGGCTCTCACCTATTTTTTGGCGTTCGGTGACATCCACAAAAATAATGATGATTATGGTTTGGGATAGTTCCTCTGCGTGTACGATGCGGGTATGGACATCGAAGAAACCCTGGGATGCCTCAAGTATGTTATAGGTTGTCTGTGCAACCTGCGCCTGTTCGAAGATCGTTTTAAGCTGCGGTACAGCTTCAAATAAGGTGCTGATGTGTTCGCCAAGTGCGGTAAAATGCCCCGTAAATAATGGGTGGCTCAGGTTGTCCTCCACAACCTGAATCATACCGTCCACAGACAATGTCAGCACGGCTACGGGAGCATGGGCCACCACAGAGCGATAATGCGCCTCACTGATGCGGAGATCACGGGTCGTTTGGTAGATGTCGCGTTGCAGTCGGTCCTCAATGCGCAATAATTCATTGGTAAACCTCAAGATGATGTCAGATGTAGGTTCGATGGGCGGATAGTTACGGCGGGCAGCTTGGAGCGGCGCGAGCATGTCTGGGCGATAACGTTCGATGACACCTTCCAGAGAGTCCAACACTTTATTGACCACACTGACATCAAAGCTCCACAGCGTCTCAAAACGCCGGTGAGCTTCTGCCGGTACACTCTCCATATTGTCTAACCCTGCCAGGATGACCGAAAAATCCGTAGAGAGAATGGCGAGAAACCACTCCTGGCGCAGCGGGTCGTCACCGGTGAGTTCGATTTGCAGTGCCCCAATATCGGCATCTGGTGGTAGGGGCTTCCCCGCGAAGATGCACACCTGCATCGCCACATCTGCTAACGCTTGATAGCGTTTCGTCTCCTTGCGCCAATGTGAGGACTCTTGAAAGCCCGTGAAGATCATCGCAGGAAGATGGCGTTGCAGGACAAAATCTTCTAAGGTGTGGGACAGGTGAACGAGAGTGGCCTTGGTCAACATCACTGTATTGAGGTCGCCCCCAAGATCATCTTTTAGCGTTTCAAAAATTGAAATGTACGGTTTGGTGGACATGGTCGTCAATCTTAGACAAATGAAATTATGGTTAAACCAGCGTTAGATATAGACTTCTAGTGTATCTGTACCTGTATATGATTTATGGAAATTGCTAGGATTATAAATCTGGTGAAACATGATTACCATGTATGTATATCTGGGAGCATAAGTTACCGTGCAATATGATTATGATGTCGTCGTCGTTGGGGGCGGGCAGTCCGGCCTGGTGACCGGGTACTTCCTCAACCAACAACATCCGGCGGTTAACTACATTGTCCTGGACGCGAACGAAACCGGCGGCGGCTCCTGGCAACACTACTATGAGAGCCTGAAATTGTTCTCGCCGGCGAAATACGGTGAACTCCCCGGCCTGGCGCTACCGGGTGACCCAGCGCACTACCCCACGCGCTACGAGGTGATCGACTATTTACGGGAGTACGAGCGCGTCCACGACATCCCGGTGCGACGGGGGGTGCGCGTGGCGTCTGTGGAGAAAGGCGCTAACGGCTTCACACTACACACGGAAAGCGGTGACAGCTACCGTGCGCGGGCCGTGGTGAGCGCCAGCGGGCCATTCAACACGCCGTACATGCCCAAACTGACCGACGACGACATCTTCAGCGGAGCCTGTCTGCACTCCTATGACTACCACACGCCGCAGCCTTACGCAGGCCAGCATGTCGTTGTGATTGGCGCGAGGGACAGCGCAATGCAGATCGCCTACGATTTGGCCTCATACGTCCGCGTCTCGATGGCGGTGCGGCACCCGCTGAAGTTCTTCCCGAAGTACGTGCTAGGTAAGAGCCTGTTCTGGTGGCTCCACGACACGGGCTACGACGAACTCCCGCTGGGGCTGTTCACCCATTTGGCGGGGTCCAAGCGCATCATCGGCAAGGAACCATACCAGAGTGCAATCGCGGCGAGCAACCCAGCGGTGAGGCCGATGTTCACGAGGTACACCGAGGACGGCGTTGTGTGGGGCGATGGGACGACGGAGGCGGTTGATACGGTCATCTACGCAACGGGGTTCAACCCCGGCCTGGAATACCTGCGCCCGTTGGGTGCGCTGGACGACGAGGGCTACGCCTGCCACCACAACGGCGTGAGCGAGGCAGTAGACGGGTTGTTCTACGTCGGGCTGTTTGGGCAGCGGTCACACGCTTCGGCGACGCTGCGCGGTGTGGGCCGGGACGCTAGGGCGATTGCACAGAAGGTCGCCGCGTTTGTGGCGGAACAGCCGCGTTTGGCGGGGGTGGCGGTTGAAGACTGAGGGCGGCAGCAAATGACGCTGTTTTCTCTTGCTGCTGCTGCCGAAAGAAAGTATTGAAAATCCTGCTGCCAGTGTGCCGCCTGTTTCCCAAGGGCGGTGGCATGGATGCAGGGTGGTGGTATGTGCCCACGAAACCTCACCTCTAAACTCCCTCTCCATGGTGGGGAGGGGGCTTCAAACCCAAATGCGACATAGGATTGCAGCCTTTCCGCCTGAGAGATGACCGTAGACCTTCACCTTAGTGTACTCTGATGACGGTTGTAAGGGGTAGGCAGATGCCCGGCGATTTGACCGGGCTTCCCTGCCGTACCGGATTCGACCTCACCATGTTGAATGAGCATCTGAACGGTGCGCGTCGTGAATTCGTCCGGCGTGCCCTCAAGCTGGATTTTCGCCAGTACGTCTGTGCCGAAGAACGCCCCACCAACGAGTGTTCGACGCTGGTCGAGTGTCTCAAAATGCGGCGTGAATAGCGTGACGAGTTGGTTAAATGTGCGCTGGTCAATGCTCATTGCGTGCCCCCCGCCGGGAACAGCAGATCATCCAGGCCGACCAGCTTGAACACATGCACATGCCCCGCTTCATCCCCCGCCAGC
>CAYWZS010000112.1:0-14952 GCA_964462905.1 uncultured Anaerolineaceae bacterium | reverse complement strand
ACTCAGGTTCAGTTGCTCTTTGAGCTTGGTAATTTCAGCTTGAAGCGTACCGATAAATTGCACAACCGCACGCACGGCGGGCGGCTTCTGTTGCCAGTCCTGCTCGGTGATGACGAGGGCTTGGGGGGGAAAAGGTCTTGTCATCCATAACCTAAAGATGCTCGCCTGTCACCCTGCTGAACAAATACACCATTCCTGATGAAGTTACCTGACTAATTACTGCAAGCGGCTCACTCTCAATCTGACCGACCTCCAAAAATGCTACGATCAGCTCGAGTGAACTGCGAAATGTGAGGTGGACTTCGAGACGTAGCTTACGATCCTACCACACCACGTATCACCGCCGCCAGCGCCCGTGACCGCTCTGGCGCAACCCCCACATATTCCCCTGCGTCCATCAGGGACCGTGCCTCGTCCGTCGAGGCAAACTGCGTGATTGTTGCGTCGGTCGTCAGCAGGTCAATCAACGGGTTTGGCTCCCCACGCCGTAGCGCATCCCAGGCCGTCAGGCTGTGACCGCGAATGACCTCGTGCAGTTCCTGCCGATTCCCGCCCGCCTTGGTTGCTGCCATCAACAGCCGCTCACTGGCTGCAAACGGCGCATACGTCGCAAAGTTACGCTCAATCACATCCGCGTTAACCACCAATCCGCGCAGGAGCCGCTCGACCCGCCGCAGCAACTCGTCGGTAATCAGGAACGCCTCTGGAATCACCGTGCGCCGATTGCCGCTGTCGTCCAGCGTGCGCTCTAACAGCGAGTTGGCCGCGTTATCCCACATCACACGCGGTAGCGTCGCCAGCAGCCGCGCCAAGCTGTCGATGTTCTCACTGTTGATTGGGTTGCGCTTGAATGGCATTGCTGACGACCCGATCTGTTTCGCGCCGAACGGCTCCGCCCACTCCCCGAACACCGGCGACTGCAACAGCCGCAGGTCGAACGCGAACTTGTGCGCCGTCAGTCCCACCGCCGCCAGCGCGTTCACCACGGCGAAGTCCTGGCGGCGGGGATACGTCTGGTGGGCCACCGGGAACGCCGTTAGCCCCACTGCCTCCATAATCTGAGCCTCAAACGCATCTGGTGTAATCCCCGTCCCCTCCAACAACAGCGCATACGACGCCATCGTCCCCACAGCCCCCTTGAAACCCTTACCGCGTACCCCGTCCCGCAGCGCCGTCAGGTCGTGGTAGTCCGCCAGCAGATCTTGCGCATAGAAGGCCATGCGATAGCCCACGGTGGTCGGCTCGGCGGGTTGGATGTGCGTGAAACCGACGGTGCGCGTGGCCGCGTGCGCCTCCATCTGGTCCGCTAAGAGCGCCAGCACTCGCGCCAGCCGCGCCACGACCAGCGCCAACGCCTCGCGTAGTCGCAGCGCCTCGGCGTTGTCCTCAATGTCCATGCTGGTCGCGCCCAGGTGGATGATCCCGCCGCCGACCGTACACTGTTCAGCGTAGGTGTGAACCTCCGCCATTAGGTCGTGTTTGAGGTCCACCTCGAGTTCGTGAGCGCGGGGGATGTTCACGTTGTCCATGTGCGCCCGCAGGTCGTCCACCTGTTCTGTATGAACCAGTCCCGCCGCCTGTTGCGCCTCGGCTAAGGCGACCCACAACCGCCGCCATGTCCGCCGCTGGTGCACCAGCGACCATATGCGCCGCATCTCATCGGAGCCATAGCGCCAGGTGTACGGGCTGAGGTAGGTGTCGTGTGTGTAGGTTTCGCTCATGGTGGGGTATTGGTCCTCGTGGAGCAGTCGGCTTGTCGTGGGGGATTGTAGCGGACGCGGACAGGTGGGTGTAGGGACAGAGGAACCGCGTCTGGGGTAGAGTCATCGTGATGTGAGCGCGGCGGGACGCCCTACACCCTAGCCGCGCCCTGTGCTATCTTTGGCCGCGCTCTGTTCCGAACACGAGGACGCATCCCGTCTATGCTCACCGTTATCTCCCGCTATAAACTCCCGCTGGTGCTGCTCATCGCGGTGATGGTGCGCGTCGGTGTGTTACTGGCGTTCCCCAGCATCTTCAACTACGAGCAGACCGGAGCCGTCCACGGCTCGGATGCCTACGACGCCTACGCCCAGAACTTGTTGGAAACGAGCGTCTATGGGCGCACACCCGGCGTCCCCGATGCCTCCATCCCACCGGGGTACAGCTACGTGTTAGCCGCCGTCTACGCGGTTGCGGGGCGGGGTGGATTGCAGGTCGGGCTGTTCCACACGCTACTGGACCTCGCGAGTATCACGATGCTCTACTGTCTCGGTGTGCTGTTATTTGGGCGGGAGAACCGCCAGCGGGGTGAGTGGATCGGTGCAGGGGCCGCGCTGTTCTACGCCGGATACCCCTATCTCGTGTTCCAGAACCTCACGTTGATCGACACACCGCTGTTTATGGTGATCCTCTACGCCTTCCTGTTGGTGAGTGTACTATTGCACGAGCGGCACACGCTGGACGCCGGGACGTGGGGGCTAGCGGTGCTGGCCGGGGTGATCCTGGGTGTGTCGATGCTGGTGCGCCCGATCATCCCGCCGTTGGCGCTGCTGTTGGCGCTGTGGTTTCTCTTTCGGCATGGCTTCTGGCAGACAGCGGCGCGGTTGGCCCCGGTTGCCGCAGTCGGCGTGATGGTTGTGCTCGCCTGGACTGCCCGTAACTACACCGTCTACAACGCCTTCGTGCCGATGACCACCACCAGCGGCGCGAACTTCTGGCAGGGCAACAGCGAATACACCATTCCCTACTTCCGGGCCGGGTACGACGTGCAGTGGACCTCACCAGAACTCGAAACTGAGGACCTAAGCAGCCGTGAGGCTGACGCCGAACGCTTCGAACTTGCCGCGCAATTTCTACAGGAGAACCCGGAGCGCATCCCCGAACTCATTTGGGTCAAGTTCCTAGTTCACTGGTCCATCGACATTGCGCCCCGCCGTAACCCGACAGCGGGGGAGTTGCCACGCCTGGAGTATCGTGGGGACGTGCTGGTCGTCGCGGAGGACGAGGAAAACCTTGAACTGAGCGGGCTGCCGCAGGGCGACCCGGTAGATGCCTATTCCGAACCACTGTTCGACCGCCTGGGCCGCCAACTACACCGCTACTACTACGGCGGCCTATTCCTATTATGTCTCACCGGGATGGTCGTCACCCGCCGCGAGTGGCGCGACGTGAGCCTGCTGTGGTTCGTGCAGATCGCCATGACAGTGTTGTATGTGGCGTTCCACCCGTCCACGCGCTACCGAGTGCCAACGGACCCGCTGCTGTTTTTATTCTCGGCGGCGGCGCTGTGGGCGCTATGGCGTTGGTGTATGGATCGACGGACGGCCACACAAAGGCCCTCCCCTCCCCATGGGAGCAGGATTTAGGGTGAGGGCCGACTTTCTATGACCCCGTCCCCGTTCTCCCGTGCGGCCATCCGTGCCGCGACCGAAACCCCCTGGAAGGCGCGTAACGAACTCGAACGCTACGCCCTGCTCCCGTTGGCACGGCTCCAATTTGCCCTGAGTGGTGTCCCCTGGCCGGAGGGCGCTCGGATCTACGGGCTACCGATCATCCAGCGCCACCGCAACAGCAATATCACACTTGGTCCCCGTGCCGAACTACGCTCAACCGTCCGTAGCAATCCGCTGGGGCCACATCGCCCGTGTATCCTCAGCACCCGCCGACCGGACGCGGTTTTGACGGTTGGTGTGGGCTTCGGTATGACGGGCGGCTCTGTTGTCTGTGAGGAACGCATCACAATCGGCGATAACGTGTGGATTGGCGCGAACAGTACCATCCTCGACACGGACTTTCACCCCCTGGTTTCGGCGGAACGGCTGGCGTTTCCGCTAGACGGCGCGACAGCCCCCGTGACTATCGAGGATAACGTGTTCATCGGCATGAACGCGCTGGTGCTGAAGGGCGTCACGTTGGGCGCGGGCTGTGTCGTCGGCGCGGGGAGCGTGGTGGTTCGGGACGTGCCAGCGGGGACTGTCGTCGCGGGGAACCCGGCGCGGGTCGTGCGGACGCTAGACGAATAACCCAAACCTTAACCCCACATGTATAAATCCGTAAAAAGTCCCGCTTTGGCTGAGTAATGTAGGTGAAGCTACAGTCGTCTACACCTTGCGAAGTACAATAGAGTTAAATGCCTACACATCAGAGAATGACCGCCTATGCTGGACCGTAACCTTCGTATATATAAAGAAGAATTACTCAACCCGATTGCGGACAACCTGCTGTCCCGTGTTCACCCGACCACGCTCACAGTGATTGGCTTCGGCTTCGGGATCGCGGCAGGGGTCGCAGCGTGGCAGGAAGCCTACACCATTGGTCTGATCTTATGGACAGCCAACCGTTTATTCGACGGGCTAGACGGCACCGTCGCCCGTCGCTACAACAAACAGTCCGACCTCGGCGGCTATATCGACATCATGCTAGACGACGCGACCTACGTCTGGGTGGTGATTGGCCTTGCGCTCGGTGCCAACACGATTCCCGTCTACGTCGCGGGGCTGTTCCTGCTGGCGAGCTACCGCGTTAATGCTGCCTCTTGGATGTACATCAGCACGCTGCTGGAAAAGCGACAACAGGGCGCGAAGTCCAACAGCGAATTGACCTCCGTCACCATGCCTACCGGGTTAATCGAGGGGACGGAGACGGTCATCGCCTATGTCCTGTTCTTCCTGTTACCCGGCTACCTGCTACCCATGTTCACGATTTTCGCTGTTCTCACGACACTCACCGCAGGGCAACGGCTGGTCTGGGCGGTGCGGGAACTGTAACGATCTTGCGAAATTCTGATACGAGTCCGACAGGTGATGTCTGTTAGGCGCGTCAAAGGCTCATAATGACAACATAAGACCTTTTTAATAACCACAAATATCGAATGAAAGGAGACACGCACATGCAGCAGGTATCCGACAATCCCGACGCGATGAACGAGGACAAGGGGGGCAGTTGGTTCCGTCGTAACGCGCCCAAGCTGATCGCTGGGGGCTTCTGGCTGGCCGTCGTCGTTGCTGTGATCGTCTACTGGCAGAGCACGGGCCTCACCCCGCGTGAACTCGGCGCAGATTTGGCAGATCGCCTGTCAATGTTTATCGCGGGGACGTGGTATGGCCCGTTCATCTACGTGTTTGTCTACTTCCTGCGCCCGGTGATCCTGTTCCCGGCGTCCGTGCTAACGATCATGGCCGGGAACCTCTACGGGTTGTGGTGGGGCATGTTTTGGGGCCTCATCGCCGGGACCGTCTCGTCCATTATCCCCTTCTACGCTGGGAAGTGGCTGTTCGCCCGCAAGGAATATGCTGAAAAACCCGCCGACGCGCAAACCGGGCAGTTGGAGAAGTTCGCCGGGGTGTTGCGCGACAACCCCTTCGAGACAGTGCTGACGATGCGCCTGCTGTTCCTGCCCTACGACGCGGTGAGCATCTTCGCGGGGAGCCTGGGCGTGCCGTTCTGGAAGTTCTTCATCCCCACGCTGATGGGCAACGTTGTCGGCTCTATTCCGTACATTGCGCTGGGCGCGAGCGTCCAGGGAAACCCCTTCACCGCTGAGGCCGAATTCAACCCGTGGATCTTCGTGCTGGCGCTGGTGATGCTGGTCCTGAGCATTGGCACCTCGCAGTTGATTAAGCGCCGCAAGGCGGACGCTCCAGATTCACCCGTCGAGGCGTAAACACACACGCTGCAAAATGGTATCCCGGCCCGGCCTGCGCTATGATGAAGTTACTTTTTCCACGCACCCAGAGAGGGACACCATGACCACCATCATTATTCACAACGCCCGCGTCTACGCTGAGGCGGACTACCACAACACCTGGGTCCGTTGCGACGACGAGAAAATCACGGCACTTGGGCGCGGCGAGCCAAACGACTTCCCGGCGGACGCCCGTGTGATCGACGCGGGCGGGCTACACCTGCTCCCCGGCTTTGTGGACGTTCACGTCCACGGCGGGGCCAACGTAGACACGATGGACGCCCAACCCGAATCGCTGGCGACGATGGCCCGCTTCTACGCCCAACACGGCGTCACCTCCTTCTTGGCAACCACTTGGACCGACAGCGACGAGCGCATCACGGCGGCGCTACACAACGCGAAAGCGTGTGCCGGGCCATTCGAGGGCGGCGCGACCCTGCGTGGCGTCCACTTAGAGGGGCCATATATCAACCCAGCCAAGGGCGGCGCACAAAACGGCTCGCTCATCCGGCGGTCCAGCCCGGACGAGGCGCTCCTGTGGCTGGACGTGGGGGTCATCCGGCTGGTGTCGTTGGCCCCGGAGTACGAGGAAAATCACTGGCTGATTGACGCCTGCGTCGAACGCGGGATCACCGTCAGCGCGGCCCACACCAACGGCACCTATGAGGACATCGTGGCGGCCCACGGGCGCGGCCTGAGCCACGCAACCCACACCTACAACGCGATGAGCGGGCTACACCACCGCCAGCCGGGGGTGCTGGGCGCGGTGATGTCGATCCCTGGGATTACCTGTGAGTTGATCGCGGATAACATCCACGTACACCCCGCAGCGATGCGGTTGCTGTGGCACGCGAAGCGCTACGGGAACGTCGTGCTGGTTTCGGACGCAATGCGGGCGGCGGGGATGCCGGACGGCGTCTACCCGGTGGACGAGCGCGAGATCACAGTAAAGGACGGCGTGGCGCAACTACCGGACGGCACGCTGGCGGGGAGCACGCTGACGATGGACCGGGCGCTGAAGAACTTCGCAGCGGCCACGGGGTCCGCGTTGGGGGTGGTCTACGAGGCGGCGACGCTGGCCCCGGCGGAGGTCGCGGGGATTGGCGACGTGACGGGGAGCATCGCGGTGGGCAAGGACGCGGACCTGGTGCTACTAGATGACGCCTACAGCGTGCGGCTGACGGTGGCGCTGGGGCGGGTGGTGTATGAGGTAGATTAAACCTCGCCCTCACGGAGGACCTGCCAGACGAACAGGCTGTTGTACTTGAGGTAACGGCGACCGAGGCGGCGCGGCTCTTGCATGAGGCGGAAGGACCACTCCAGGCCGAGGTTGCCCATCCACTCCGGGGCCTGGCGCTTGCGCCCGCTGATGAAGTCGAAGGCGGCACCGACGCCGATGAGCAGTGGGGCGTCCAGGTGTTGGCGGTAGAGGTGCATCCAGATATCCTGCTTGGGGGAGCCAAGGCCCACCCAGACGATGTCCGGCTGGGCGGCATTGATGCGCTCGATGTGGTCGGGGTTGGGTGGGGTGCCGATCTCCTCGAAGGGGGGGGAGTAGGCTCCGACGACGTTCACGTCGCCATACTGTTTGTAGATGGCAGTTTCGAGTTGTTGCGGCACTCCCGCTGCGCCGCCCCACAGGTAATGCCGAATCCCGGTGCCGGGGCTAGCCTTGCACACGGCCCGCATCAACCCCGGCCCTGGACAGCGTTCGGCATAGGGGACGCCGCGCCAGCGTTGCACCCAGGCGACGGGCATCCCGTCCGCCGAGACCATGTCCGCGTGGGTGATGGCAGTGAGGGCGGCGGGTAGTTCCTGCGTGACCATCAACGTGTAGACGGGGCAGGTGCAGACATAGCGCCGGGCGTCTGGCTCCTGTGCCCAGCGCACGAGGCGGGCGGCGGCATCGTCGAAGCGTTGCGCGTGGACCCCGACGTTCAGGATGTTGATTTTACGCATGGTGTCGCTTTGCAGTGTGTGGACGGAAAACGCCGTTCAGTTTAACGTACCTGTTGCCGGAAAAAAACCGAAAAGGTGATTGGCGCTGTAAAACCCCATCCTCTATGATAGACATTATAGCTTGTTCATATGGACTGGGGAGCGAAGCCCGTGCAGTCTCGAAATATCCTGGTTGTAATCCTATTGGCACTCGTTGTGAGCGCGTGCGGCGCACTAACCACAACGCCGGACGCCGCCTCGTTGGACCTAACCCGTGCGGTGATCCCGACAGTGTTGCCCTTGCCAACCGCCACCGAGGAGACGCCGCTGACGTTGCCGACGATCTCACTGGGGATGCCGGAGCCAACCGTGGTGATTGCGCCGACGATTGTCGTGGGGGACTGTGAGATACCTGGCGGCCTGGAGGAATACACGGTACAGCGTGGCGACCGCCTAAGCCGGATTGCGGACCAGTTCAACGTCGAGATCGACACGCTGGCGGACCTCAACTGCATTGAGAACCGCAACAACATCTTTGTGGGGCAGGTGTTGTATATTCCGGGGGACGGGACCTGATTTCACCGATGTTATCGTGGTACTTTCAGATGCTACCAGAGCGGGTAGTGTGGGGGCCAGGGCCGGAAAATCTTACGTTTATTGAGTGGACGTCGGTTGCGAGTTTGTCGAACCAAGGGTCTACAAACGGGGATACCATGTGGTATCCCTGTGTATTCGTTGTTCGTTGATAAGGGCTTAACTGTGGAGTGATAGCCCATGTCCAAACGGATACAGTGGTCCATCTTTGGAGGCCGCCAGTGCGGACAGCGGCAACTGCGACGTATCCCGGAGCCACGAGAACGAGAGCTTACCCGTGAACGGCACTGCCCCAGTGAGCACATCTGCTAGCGCGTTCGCCTCGCTGCCCGGCAAAAACGCGGCTACCACCGCATCACAACCCTCAACCACATGTGTGATGATGAGTGGACGACCAGAGTAGACAACGAGCACCAGCTTATCGCACTTGGCGCGTGCCGCCTCAATGAGCGCGGTGTCCGCGTCCGACAACGTCAGATCATCGCGGTCGCCCTCACCCTCAGCATAGGGTGTTTCTGCGACGACGACGACCGCTGTTTCGACGGAACCCGTCAGGTTGCCGTCAAGCGCGACGATGAGATCGTCACCAAGCGCGTCACGTAGCCCATCAAGCAGTGTTGACCCCTCGGTGATTGCGCCAAAACCACCTTGCCATTCAATCGTCCACCCCCCACAGGCGAGGCCGATGTCGTCGGCAGCCGCGCCGACCACGGCTACCGAGCCAGACAGCGGGAGCGCGTTGTTCTCATGCTTCAACAACACTGCCGACTTTTGTACTGCCTCGCGTGCGAGCGCACGGTGCGCTTCCCCACCGAATGTCTCAAGGCTCACTTCGTCAGTGATGTCGTTCTCGAACAGTCCCAACTCGGCCTTCACCCGCAGGATGCGCGTCACCGCGTCGTCAATCCGCGCTAATGGCACATCACCGTCCTCAACCGCACGCGTCAGCGTCTCGATAAACCGCCTGTAGTCGTAGGGGACCATAATCATGTCCAGCCCAGCATTGATAGCCATCACCACTGCCTCATAGAAGTTCACCGACAGTTGATCAACCGCCATCCAGTCGGACACGAGGAAGCCGTCAAAGTCCCATTCGCCCTTCAGCACATCCGTTAACAGGTAGGTGTGCGCGTGCATCTTGAGGCCGTTCCACGACGAAAACGACACCATGATATTACGCGCCCCAGCCTCGATTGCCGCCTGATACGGTGCAAGGTGAACCCGGCGTAACGTGGCCTCGTCCATGCGGGCATCACCTTGGTCAATGCGCCAGTTCTCGTTAGCCTGTTGCCAGTTCGCCGTAGGATAGTTGGCGATGGCGTTGCGTGAGTCCCACGCGGTTCCGCCGTCGGCGGCAAAGTGCTTGACTGACGCAAGCACCCACTCGCCGTTGTCGCACGCGGTCTGCATCCCGTGTATGTAGGCGACGCCCAACTCGGTCACGAGATCGGTGTTCTCGCTGTAGCCCTCGTAGCTTCGGCCCCAACGTATATCCTGTGGGACGCTGACCGCCGGGGCGAAGTTCCAGTGGACGTTGGTCGCCAACATCGCCGTCGCCGTCGCCGCGCCAATGCGTTCGACAAGGTCGGCGTCGCGTGTCGCGCCCAGGCCGATGTTATGCGGGAAGATCACCGCGCCGTGTACGTTACTATGACCGTGAACAGCATCCACCCCGTAGATGAGCGGCACCCCAAGGCGCGTGTCGTGGGCGGCGTACATATACGCTTGTACCATCTTGCGCCAGGCTGTGACCGTATTTGGGTCTGGGTTGCCGCCGCCCCCGCTGAGGATTGAACCGATAAAGTAGATCGCTACATCCTTTGGCGAGATGCTGTTCTTCTCAACCTGCGTCATCTGCCCGATTTTCTCCGCAAGGGTCATCTGCCCGAGAAGCTCCGAAACACGCGCCTCTATCGCCTTGGCGGTCTGCCAATCCGTTTTTATCTGTGGTTTCATTGTTTGTCCTGTTCTTTAGGTCAAAGTAGATGGTGGATAACTTGGGGGGGAGTCGCTTGTGGTGGATGAAGATGCCAGAGGCTGCGAATCATAAAGATTCAGCAGCGAACTGGGTTTGTCCTGTCCGCTACTGGAAACACCCCCAATGTTATTCTGTGCTGCCCTTACTTGTCGACACCCGTAATCACAATACCCTGAATGAACACGCGCTGGGCCAGGAAGAAGATCGCCAGCGGCAGCACCATCGAGATGATTGCGGCTGCCAGAATCAGATTCGGCTCGGCACTGTAGAGGCCGTTGAACTCCATCAGGCCAACAGTGATCGGGTTGCGCTCGCGGCTCCCGGCTAGGTAAATTAGCGGCTCGAAGAAGTCGTTCCACGCAAAGAAAAAGTGGAACAGCGAGACGGCCATCAGTACCGGGATGGACTGTGGCAAGATGATCGACCAGAAGGTACGGAGCGGCCCCGCGCCGTCGATATAGGCGGCTTCTTCCATCTCTCGTGGGATAGTGAGGAAATACTGGCGTAAAAGGAAGATGTTGTAGGCGTTGCCGAACATCTGCGGCACGATTAAGGGGAGCCATGTGCCCCCCCAGCCCATCACATTGATGAAGAAGGCATACTTCGGCACCAGTGTCACCGCAGGCGGCAGCACAATCGTAGACATCAAAATCGCAAACAGAATGTTCTTGCCAGGGAAGCGGAAACGGGCAAAGCCGTAGGCCGTTAATGAGGACGCCACCAGGGTGCCGAGCATCGTCACGAAGGCGTAGAACAACGTGTTCCACAACAGGCGGGCGAAGTCGATGAAGTTCCAGGCCGCATTGTAGTTATCCCACTGCACGGCCAACGAGCGCACGGGGTCGAGTTGTCGCCAGTTGCCCTCCCACTCAATTTCGACTAGTTCGGGGTCGTTGGGGTCAACAAACGTGCTGGTGCGCCTGCCGGGTTGCAGCAACACAAGTTCGCGCACACCATCCTCGAACGGCACCTGGAAAATCTCATAGTTCTCGCCGTTGACCTCAGCTTTCAACGTCTCCATTGGTAGGATCGGCGCACGCGAATCGGACGCCTGGCCGCGTGTCTTGAGCGACGTGACGACGGCGTAGCCCATTGGCAACAGGTAGATAAACAACATGAGGAATGCCAGTCCCGTGATCGTCGTCTTGTTGAAGAACACTTGGTTCTGTTGGAAGAAGCCCCCCTCATCAACCTGCGGGGCTGCTACATCACTCGTGTTGGGTACATTTGAGGTTGTGCTTGCCATCAGCGACTATCTCCTGAGTAGTAGACCCAATACCGGGCAGACCAGAACATGAATGCGGTGAAAAGGACACCTACGATGAACATCAACCAGGCCAACGCCGCGCCATAGCCCATGTTCTGGAAGGTGAAGGCCTGCTTGTAGAAGTAGACCATGTAAAAGCGAGTGGTGCCTTCAGGGTAGCCGTCACCGCCCGTAAGCACCCACGGCACAATAAAATACTGTAACAGCCCGACCATGCTCAAAATAAGATTGTAGAAAATCACCGGGGAAACCATCGGCAGTGTCACGTTCCATAAGCGGCGCACCCACGTTGCTCCGTCCACCTTGGCCGCCTCGTAGAGCGAGGTGGGTACGCCCTGCAATGCCGACAGGTTAATCAGGATCGCGTTGCCGATACCCCACAGGCCGATAAAGGTATAGGCGATGTAGATGAGATTTGGGTCATCGAACCAGCGCAGGCCGTCCGCACCAACAGCGCTGACACCCAGTAGCTCCAGGCCACGGTTGACCCAACCCGTCTGCGGGTTCAACACCTGGCTCCAGATGAGAATCGCCGCAATTAGCGGGACCATGGTGGGCGCGTAGAACAGCGTGCGGAACACGTTACGTCCGAGTAAATGCTCCGAGTTGAGCAAAACGGCCAGCATGAACGCAGTGAACATACCAATGGGTAGAGAAATAGCAGCGAACAGGAACGTCACGCCCATACTGCTCCAGGTGTTGGGGTCCTCCAGCAACATACGTCGCCAGTTTTCCAGGCCGACAAACACCGTTGCGTCGGGGTCCGATAGGGTAAAGTCCAGCATTGAGAACCACAGAGACGCGATCATCGGCACGAGATAAAACGCAAGGAACCCAATAAGCCACGGGCTGATGAACAAGAGGCCCCAGGTAGCCTCACGCTTATCGCTATCGGACATCGCCAAGAAGCGCCCGATGTTGAACCGTTGGCGCTTATCGGCGTTGCCCGCCTGAATTTCTGCCATAAAATCCATTAGCTATATCCTCTTAACCATTTTTTGATGGGGGAATATCGGGACGACAAATTAGGGGTTGGTCGGTTTCCCGAACCCACCCCTGATCGTCATGCTACAACGGTTACTCGGCGGCGTCGAAGATCGCCTGTAAGTCTTGCCGCAGGATTTCTAGCTCGGCCTCAACGTCGATATCCTCATTTTGGACGATGAGGTCCCAGGTTTCCGCGTAGCGGTCACTGGATTCCAGGAAGCTCGGCATCCCCTCTTCGTGGTTCGGGTTGTCTGGGAAGGCGAGGGACTGAAGGGCAACGTCCCAGTTGATGTCGCGGTCCGTAGTGCCGATCGTTTCGGAGAAGGTCTCGAAGAAGCCGTCTTGGAGGCTGATGCGGGCAGAGAGTCCGCCGTACATCTGGGTCAGTTCTAGTGCGCCGTCGCCCAACATGTGGGAGTAAACCTCGAAGGCTGCTTCTGGGTGCTCAGTGCTGGCGACGATACCGAAGGTGTCGGCGTGGAGCTTGGCGGTGGTCACACCGTTGTAGGACGGAATGGCTGCGAGATTCCACTCAGTACCATTGGCGTCCAAGTTGGCTGTACCCCAGCCCATGTACCAGGTGTGGTTGGGCATCATCGCCAGGTTGCCGCTGTCAAACCAATTGCCGCTGTCGCCGCCCATGATGTCACTCGTGCGGTAGACGCCGTTCGGGTAGAAGTAGTCCACCCACATCGCGTCGTGAATCCACTGGGTAGCCTCACCCCAAACTTCCGGGATTTGGGCGTTGCCGTTGGCATCTACGAAGTTGCCAGCGCCAAACAGGGTCAACTCTCCGCGCATGTCAGTAAAGCCCGTACCATAGCCAAACTGCACGATTGCATTCGGGTCGAACTCGTCCATCGTGGCGTCGATGCCGTTCTCATCCACAGTCATGTACATCGCGAGATCGCGCAGGGTTTCCATGTTCCACTCGCGCTCTTCACCGTTCCAGTCGGTGTAGGTGTCACCGTAGTTAGCGGGGGGGTAGGGTGCGCCCGCCTCGTCGAACAGGTCTTCGTTGTAGAGCATGTAGTACGGGAACACCGCGAACGGCAACCCCAACTGGCCCTCACCCTCGACAAAGTAGAAGTCCACCAGCGCCGGGTCAAAGTCGCTCAGGTCGTAGCCCGTCTCTTCGATCAGCGGGTTCAGGTCCATCCAGACGCCAGGGAAGGCTGCACGGCCACGGATACCCATCGGGCCGACGATGTCCGGCGCGTTGCCAGCGGCAATCTGCGTGTTCAATACGTCGTAGGCCTGGGTATTGTCCACAACTTCCAGAACCAACTCAATTTCATCCTGAGACTCGTTGTACGCGGCGACCCATTCCTCTTGTAGCGTGATGATGGGGCCATCGGTACCGGCACCCAGGCCGACATACCAGCGAATCTCGGTACGATCCTGAGCGCCGGAAGTAATCCCCAAGCCCAGAACCATGACCAGTGCCAGCATGGCGCCGACATAACGTGTATTACTTTTCATTAAAACAAGCTCCTTATTGTGATATGTTTGAATATCTTTTGCAATTGAGGCCGCACCCAATTTGCATTACAAAAACAGGCGGCGGTTCGTGTTACCTATCGTTCACTAACGTTGCGTACTGTGTCCTTTCGGTTCGTGAGCAAAGTTTAGTGAAGCACCCCCACAAGAGGAACGCATGACTAACTCAACAGAGAGAATGTGGTGGGTGGCTGCCTTATAACGTGTCCCCACCCGGTCAACAAGCGTTTCGACAGCAAGCTGCCCGGTACGCTCAATTGGCTGGCGAATCGTCGTCAGTGGGACATCCACCTGGGTCGCTGGTGGGAGATCATCAAACCCAACCAGTGCCACATCATCTGGTACGGCCAGGTCCGCGTCTCGCAACGCACGGCTTGCGCCCAACGCCATGGAGTCGGAGTGAACGAACACGGCATCCGGCTTGTGGGGGATTAACGTCTGCATTGCATCGTAGCCGCTTTGCTCCGTAAAATCGCCATAGGCCACGAGCGACTCATCCACAGGGATGTCATGCTCGTACATCGCCCGCCGAAACCCCTGGTCGCGGTCGATACCAGCCGTGTTATGCGCGGTGGCAATCTGCCCGATCCGGCGATAGCCTAGGGAGATGAGATGCGAGACGGCGAGGTGTCCCCCAGCTTCATTGTCCACATCCACATAGGTGATGTTGTCCGGGTTGTTCGTCGTGGGCCGCCCAACGTAGACAAAGTTCACATCGCGTTCCACCAGTAACGGCACAAACGGGTTTTCCACGTTGTCCGCCGTGATAATTAGCCCGTCCATCGCGTTGTTCTGGGTGAGACGTTGTACAGCCGTGCGCTCTTCCTGCAAGGTGTGGAACAGAAACAGTGCTAACGTGTAGCCCAGCCGATTACATGCCGCCGAAATTCCCTGGGTCAGCAGTGGGTAATACGGATCCGTGAAGACTGCTTGGATGATATTGGGAATCACAAGGCCGATGGTGAAGGACTGGTTCGACGCTAACGAGCGCGCCGCGTGATTGGGGGTGTAGCCGGTCTCCCG
>CAYWZS010000111.1:0-15000 GCA_964462905.1 uncultured Anaerolineaceae bacterium | reverse complement strand
GTCGTATTCATCGCCGCCATCGCTGCGACTTGAGTCTGTTTCAGCTTGGCATGACACTGCTGGAGGATTTACTAACGCGAGGTGATCCGATTGAGGTCGCCTTTTCCGTACCACCACCTCCCTTGTTTAATTCTGTACGGTAGTGAATTGAAGCGGTTGCCCTGCAACTATCGACCAGACCTCATGCGTTTTTGCTGACGCTGGTAAAACCGTTCAGATGGCTTCCACATCTCAATATCGGGGTGGTCAGTGGGGGCGTAGCTCAGTAATGTGCGCCTTTCGGGTTCCTCAAGGTAGTACATAAGGTAGGGCATATCCGGTTCCAGGTAGGGCGGGTCCGCAGCGAACCCCTCTAGCACAACAGGATCACCCGCAGGTGTGTAAACTGTCATCTGACGGCGCACCCGTGACCACATCCCACTACCGACCTCGCCACCGTAAAACGTATCTTGGAATACTGGCAGTGTTGCATAGCGCCGCGCCCGGAACACGAGCATCAGCACAATACCGAGCAGCAGGGCAGGCAACAAATATTGGGTAAGCGGCCCAAGACGCAGGATAACCCGTGCCGGTGTCAGAAATAACGCCAGCAAGATAGGTGTCGCCAGCACAAATATCACCGGGAGCGGGGCCGTCACCAAGTTTAGCCACTGGTCCGACGTGAGTTTACCGTGGCGGTTTGTACTCAGCCAAACCTTGAGCATTCGTGGGGGGGATTTGCGTTTTTGCATTGCCATGCGTGATTTTATCCTTCCGTGGTATCGGCTGAACAGGTACGGATAATCTTATCGTACCGGAGGCCTCACCAAACAGGGACGTTCTGAACTTCGCTCCACTATGATTACCATTGCCTAGCGCGCCGTCCGCTACTGCGATTATTGACGCGACGAATTTCAACGTCTCGCCTCCGGGTCACCGTGGATGTTGGCTTCCGCCGCCGGGCTGACGTTGCCGGGCACCAGCGCCGCCCCACCCATCAGCACGACCCGCCGGAAGTTGTTGACAATGCGCGGCTCCAGCCGTAGCGCCAACGCGATGTTCGTCAGCGGTCCCAACGGAGCCAGCGTGATTTCACCCGGACGCGCCATCACCTGTTCGACAATAAACGCCGCTGCCGACTGGTCGATAGGCTTCAGGTTCGGTGGATCCAGGAACACGTTGCCTTGCCCGTCCTCGCCGTGGATGTGCGGCACCGACGAATGGCTGCATCAGCGGCTGCGCCGCGCCCGCTGTCACCGGAATATCCGACTGTCCCGCAATCTCCAACAGGCGCAACGCGTTAACCGTCACCAGCTCCACATCAACGTTACCGAACACAGTCGTCATCCCCACAACCTCTAGCCCATCGCTCTCCAGCGCGTAGAAGATCGCCATGGTGTCATCAATGCCAGGATCCGTGTCGATAATGATGCTCTCTGCCATAGTGCCTCCATGAAAACAAAAAGGGATTGGGCCACAGCCCAACCCCATCTACCCACAGCTAACGGCCAAAAACGCCCCGCTATCGATACCGCACACGCAACGCGTCGTGAATACGGTTGACGACCCGCAACACCGCCTCTGGATTGTGTGTGCCGACCACACCGCCCTCCTCCTCGAAGGTGTTTACCAGAATCTGCCCCCAATTCCCGGTGCTGCGGAGCTTCTTGTCGGACACAAACTGTTCCACCGTCTGCGCCATGCGCCCACTCGGCGGGTCAATCATACGTTGCAGGCTCATGTACACATCGTCAATATCACGCGGCGCGATCTCCGGCACATCCACCAGCGCCCCGTGCATGAAGCGCCGCTTCATCTCGTAGAACTCACTCAGCTTCATCTCGGTGCCCGCTGCCGTGCGGATAACCATATCGGTCCCTTTGCGGTCGCTGCGGTTGTGCATCTCCAGGTATTCGTTATGCGGCAGCGGCCCCAACACCGCCCACATCGTCTTATCGTCGTACATCGGCTCTAAATCACTGCCGTACTGCCGGAAGTAGTGCTCCAGCAGGGTATGGCTGAACTCAAAGTCCGTCAACACGGCTGCCATCCGCCCTGTGCTAATGTTGGCCGGCATCCCGGTCGATTCCACCGTACAGATGCGCTTGCTGCTGCCCAGGTCCGGGCGCACCCGTCCAATCGGGTTGTGCATGGCGCTCACCGGGCTGCTCATGTCGAAGTCAATCAGCATGGCACGGGCGACGGCGTTCACCCAGCCACTATTGAGGAGTGCCGCGTAGGTGTCCATGCCGTTCGGGGAGAGATGCGGACTCGTAGGAACATCAATGTAGTTCCCCGTGACCGTCGTGTGGCGCAGGTACTCACGAGTACACAGGAAATCCGGGTCACACGTCCCGTTGACGAACGGCCCACCCTTCAAAACCGCCGCGTTCGCCGCCGCTGTCGCGCTCCGCAGCATCGTGTAAAACGTGAACAGCCCCAGCGCCTCGCTGCGCCCGGCAATGTCCAGGTGGATGTGGCAGCCCTGGTTGCGGAACATCTCAACATGGTGGTACTCGCGCTCCATATTGTAGCGTGCGCGAGCCGCCTTGAGCCGTTCCCCGAACTCCGGGAACGAACTATTAACATCCAGCATTAGGTCAATAGCTGTCTGCACCTTGGGGTCATCACTCATCTTGAAGTCGGACTCGGTCGGGTACGCCGACAGAATGCTGGTAATCAGCCCGGTTTCCTCACTGCTAGCGACCAACGCCTGCATGATCCCCTCTAACGAGTGCCGTGTCTTGTGGTAGCCAATCCCCGGCGCGACATGCGTCTCAATCTGATACTGACACGCCTCATGGTCCACCTGCGGCGTGATCCCCAACCATCGGGCGTTGTTCTGGTAGTGCTTGGTGTAATTATCCACCTCGGCGACAGATGGCCCCCGCCCGTCACGGTGCATCAACCCCAACTCGATCTCCGCACCCAACGCCCGCATCCGCGTTATCGGGGTGGCAGTCTGGCCCAAGTTGTGATGATTCACGGAGGGATTCAGGTTGTAGGGCGTCATCGCCGCCATGATCGCTTTGTCCTTGCGGTAGCGGCGGCTCACATAGCTACCCAGCACGTATCGCTTGCCATTCTGCTCAATATAGAGCACGTTTGGGCTGTCGAGATCGGTGGCATCATAGTAGCTCTCAACGGTTGCCCCCACCGCACCAGAGAGTTCATCCAAGGGGAGCGTGTCGCACTTGGTCGGGTCCTGCGCGAGGTCATCAACCGCCTGGTTGAACTTGCGCTTGTGCTGTTCGATCAATTTCCAGTCAGCCGCTTCGCTAAAAGCACTGAGTTCTTCGTTCGAGGGGAGGGGCGAATCAATCATTGATAAGTTATCTTCCGGCTGAAGCGTCGGCATTCACGACTATATATTGTGAATGATATTGATAGTTTTCACAAGCGATGATGACGCCTAATTTCTATTAGATTGCAGGTGCATCCCGGTACGCTGCTTCTCTATATCATACTTGCTGGCAAATTATCCCCAAGCACACTACTATTGTGGGTGATTATGAACGGTGGCTTTGCCCTATTCACGGAGAATACAACCCATGACGACGATTTACCCCCTACCGAGGATTGAGATTCGGTCCCTGTACGAGCTAAGTGAGGAACGCCCCCTTGCCTTGATTACAGGAGAACGCTCCTGGGAGGCCGTGAAGGACCGTGTGCGGCTCCCAATTGTAGTCCAGGCGGAGCCACGCCAGGCCGACCGCGCCTACCTGGACGAGCTGGCGGACAATGTGCCGCAGGAGGTTGAGGCGGTTTATGGCATCGGCGGCGGCCTCGTGTCCGACGTTGCCAAGTACATCGGCTGGAAAAACAACCTACCCGTTACCGTTGCGCCAACCGTCCTCAGCGTTGACGGCTTCTTCACCTCGCTCGTCGCAGCTCGTGAGGGCGGCGTCGTCGAATACGTCACAACTGGCCCGGTTGAGCGGCTGGTGATTGACTGGGAGGTGATCGAGGCTGCCCCCCGTCGCTATCGTGGCGCGGCTATCTTGGAACTGCTGACGATGGTGAGCGGCCTACTAGACTGGCGCTACGCCGCCGAGCAGAACCAAAACACCGCCCTTGAACGCTTCCAGCCGTGGGCGGCGAGTGTCGCAGCGGGTATCGCACAACAGGCGTTCCGCATTAGCGAGGGCGTAGGCCAGGGCAAGACCGAGGCCCTGCGTAGCCTGCTGGACCTGGTGGCGATGGAGGTGCAGTTGACCAACCAACTCGGCCACAACCGTCCCCAGGAGGGTAGCGAGCAGTATTTCGCCTACGCCATCGAGCCAAAAATCGATAGGGACATGGCCTATGCAGATATGGTGGGGCCGGGTATTTTGCTCTCCACAGCGCTCCACGGCCAGGACACCGCCAATATCCGCCAGACATTGCTCAACGTTGGGGTTCAGTTGGACGAGTTGCCGCGTGAGACAATGATCGAGACACTGATCGAACTGCCAAGCTACGTGCGCGAACACAGGCTGCCGTTCACACGCCTGCATAACAGCCAGATTGACGAGGCACGCGCCCGTGAACTGCTCGAAAAGGCAGGACTGAGCTAGGTCACTTCTTCGGCGGTTTTGCGCCAGTGGCCTTCTCCAACTCGTACAGCAGAATATCGTGGTTGAGGTGGTCCCCCCACAGCGGGACCGCCAACGCCCCGCCCGCCAGCAGAATCATGATCCCATAGATCAACTGCCCGCGCAGGTACATGAACAGCACCAACACAACCACAAAGGCTGCCACCAAACGTAGCTGGGCGCGGTTCATCCCGTGTGGCACAAACCCGTTAATCTGGGTCACACCACCGCCCTTTTTCACGGCCTGCCCGCGCAGGCGCGTCCGCCGCTTGAAGCGACCAAAGACCGTGGTCTGCATGGACATGGAAAAACGCCCGCTGTCCTTATCAGCAAATCCTTTGATCTCCGCGCGAGTTTTGGTGGGGTTCTGCTCGAATCGCTCCTGAATCGCCTTCACACACTGTTTCGGGGTCTTGTCGGTTTCCAGGACAAAACGCATCTGTTCAATCTCCCTACATCCACACGAGGCTCGCGAGTGTAGAAGCGCGGGGGAGAATACACAAGCCATAGAGGAAAGTATCCTACCATATGATCTACGACATCACCCGCACCATCACCACGAATACCGCCGTCTGGCCGGGGGACGCGCAAATGCGCTACACCCATGCGTTACGCCTCACAGACGGCGCTTCCGTCAACCTGACGACTATCACCATGAGTCCCCACACAGGCACCCATGCCGACGCCTACTATCACTATGAGGATGACGGCGAACACCCGGTAGCGATGCCGCTGGATGCCTACATCGGACGCGCCCACGTCGTCACGGTGAGCAAGGCAGACGGGCCACTGCTCCCAGAAGATTTTCCCACACTCGCAGACGAGCCAAATGTCGAACGCCTGTTAATTCACAGTGCCGTCAGCGACAATCCCGACGACGCCTTCGCCGAGACATTTCCCTATCTAAGTGTGGGCTTCATCGCATGGCTGGCGGAAAAAGGCACCCGCCTCATCGCGCTAGATTCGCCCTCAGTCGACGCATTTGATAGTAAATCGTTGCCGTGTCACCATGCTCTGCGCGAATATGGTATGGTGAACCTGGAACTGGTGCAGCTACGGGGCGTGCCGGATGGCGTCTACGACTTGGTGGCACTACCACTCAAATTAGACAACGTGTGTGCGTCCCCGGTACGGGCGATATTGCGGACGATTTAACGTTTCCAAGGGAGGGAAATTCGAGCGATGTCATGGTTGGGGTTTGTTTTCTACATTCTGTTTGCGGTCGTGCAGGTTGGCATCTACCTGGGGATTCGGCGCGAGTGGTTGCCTGCGGGCAAAATGATCGGCATCGGGGTTGGGGCCAGTGTCGTGTTGGCGATGGCAATTGCCTTTGCGTCTGGGAATGCCTTGGTTCAAGCGTTATTCGTGGCGTTGTTGTTGGGTGGGCTTATCAGCGGCGCAATCGTGGTAACAGCCCTCTATTTCCACAACCAGCGAGCCTGAACACCATGCAAGCCACGCAACAGCTACCCCCCAGCTACGCGCAAAGCGGCAAGCTCGACCTATCCAATAACCGTATGGCGGTAGTTGGCCTGAATCTACTGTTACTCGTGGTGTTGGCGGTCCTTACCGTGGGCGTGTTATTTTTCGTGCGGGGGGTGCGCGGCGGTGACGGCGTGGGCTTCGGCAGTAGTGGGATCGTGATCTCGCTGACGTTATTCGCGCTGTACATCCTCATGATCCTGTTGCACGAGGCGATTCACGGTGTCTGCTTCTGGTGGTATACCCGCGCCCGTCCCTATTTCGGGGTCAGTTGGCGCTATGCCTACGCCGCGGCCCCAGGCTGGTACATCCCACGTAACGATTATTTCGTGGTGGCTCTTGCCCCCGCCGTTGTGATAACGGTCGTGGGCCTGCTATTGATCGCCGTTGTGCCGCCCGCTTTCGTCGCACCGCTTGCGTTTGTCGTCGTCGTGAACGGGGCCGGGGCTGTGGGGGACTACACCGTCGTCGTGTGGCTGCTCCGCAAGACACCGCAAACGCTCGTACAGGACGTAGGCGACACCATGACGCTCTACGCGCCGAATACTTGATTTTTTGTTGTCGTGCTACCCATGACAAATAGCACCACAGAACAGCGTGGATGTGGCATTTCGTGGCCCTCTCCCTGGGGTGATGGGGTTTATAAAACCTGCTACAAATGCCGATGCAGCCCGAGTTGCAGTGGCATTTGTATGGTCTGTGTTTTTTTGTTGATTTAGGTGCCAAGAACGACGCCGCCGTCCACGCTGAGGACGTGGCCGCTGATGAAAGAGGCCTCATCGCTGGCGAGGAAGGCATAGGCGTTGGCAATATCTTCCGGCTTGCCAAGGCGCTTTATCGGGGTTTGGGCGACCATGCGGTCTAGCACTTTCTCCGGGATCGTGCCGAGCATGTCGGTGGCGATGAACCCGGGTGCAACGGCATTGGCGCGAATACCGTATTTGCCCAACTCACGCGCCCACACCTTTGTCATGCCAATGACGCCTGCTTTGGTCGCAACGTAGTTTGTCTGGCCGAAGTTGCCGTATAACCCGACGATGGAGGCCGCGCTCAAGATCACGCCACCACCCTGCTCAATCATCTGCGGGATGATGGCACGAGTGCAGACGAACACGCCTTTCAGGTTGACGTTGACGACGGCGTCGAAGTCGGCATCAGACATCGTCTTTTGGACCTGTCCCTCTTTGTACTTCACAATTTGTCCGTCGCGGGTGATGCCCGCGTTGTTCACGATGATGTCTACGCGGCCCCATTTTTCGACAACGGCGGCGGCGGCGGCCTCTACTGCCTCGCTGTCGGTGACGTTGATGGACTGGAATGTGGTGTTCTCACCGAGTTCAGCCACGAGTACATTCCCGGCCTCCTCGCTCATGTCCCAGATCGCAACTTTTGCGCCTAATGCCGAAAAGCGCCGAACGGTTGCTGCGCCGATGCCGTTGGCCCCGCCTGTCACAATTGCTACTTTTTTGCTGAAATCCATTTTGGTGTCGTCCTCTAAACGTGCTTTTTCATTAGGGTAGCGTTAACTATAACCACAAAGGCGCTTACACATCGTCGTAAATCGGCGTGAATTGACGAAGAAATCGAACCCCGGCGTAGCGTTTCTACCGGGGCGCAGCGGGTTAGGCTTCGCGGTAGATGACAGTGCGATAATAGCGCATGAAGAAGGCTATCAGCGCGATTTGGGCCACGATGCCGATGAGCAAGGCGAGCGGCCACCAGGGTGCCCCCTCAAGTACGAGCCAGTAGGACTTGCTCACCCAGTATGGCGGGAACAAACCGAACAGGTATTGCAGCGGGGTGTCTACGAACCACGCCCCCACGATGATAAACCCGGTGATCCCGGTGATTTTCATCAGCGCGAAACCCTGCACACGGTTCCCAGCGACGGAGGCGAAGAAAAGCGCGACAATCGGCGCGGTGAAGGCGGAACCAACGGCAATCGCGGCGATCTGCCAGACGGCGAGCGGGGCCAGGGGACGCAGGATCAAGAGTTGCACCATCACCATGAAGAAGCCAAAGGCCGTTGGCAGCAGGGCCTTATAGAGCAGATAGGTGGGAACAGGGAGCGGCGTCACCAGTAGGGCGCGGGAGGTGCCGCTCTCGCGTTCTTCTAGTAAAAGGAAGCCTGCGACCATCCCACCAAGCATTGCGCCATTGAATACGGCCATGTATGCCACCAACAACGGATAGTAGTCCGGCAGGGCGAAGGCGATATTATCAGCAGTTGCGAGACGATCTGACAACCACGGCAGCAGGAAGCGCAGTACGACCATCACGAAAGTGAGGTAGGCGGTCATCGTCAGTAGAAAGCTGTCCCGCGTTATCATCTTGGTATCGTTACGACCCAGGGCAGACAGGGATTGCGTGAGTGACATGGTGAAGCCTCCAATCAATCGTTGTGGGAATGGGGTGATATTGCGAAAACACCCAAAACCACTATAGTGCAAATCGGAACCGGGGCACATGGACTTCGGGCAATATCCCCAAATGAGGGGGGGGGAATCACTGACCACCGAACTACGGAACAACCAGCCACAGGTGAGTTTCCGGGGGCCGTCGGTCAGCGTGGTCTTTCGGGAGCGGTATCGTGAGGCATATTTCCAGCTAGACGAAACCTATTTGCAGATCAGCGGGTTCTGGCGGGTCGTGGGGGACGGCGGCACGGTCTCGTGTGCGTTTGTCCCCACACCTGTCGCTGGCGCGTTACAATTGGATGATGCGTCGATTCAAGCCTTCCCGGGGACCCTGTCGTTGCAATACGAGGCAGCACGCACCACCTGGAATGCCGCCGCAAGCGACCTGAACACCGCAATCGGACTCGCACAAACCGTCTGTGCGCGGACGGAAGCCCCCTTCGCCACGCAAAGCGACCTGAACACCGCGTTGGGGGCGCTCAACCGGGCGGCGGTCAACCTGAACGTGATGCGCGGCACGTTGTTTTAGGGGAGCGACAACGTGATCTCGTCACCGTCTGCCAGGGGCACCCGTAACCCGGTTGATGGGTCGTACAGGCCGATACTCAACACAAGATCATCTCGTCGTTCGTCCGTAGGCAGGGCGAGTGTGGACGTTTGCCCAACAAGCACCTCGTCGGCGTCGGTCCATGAGGGGGTGAGCCGCCGAGCTGTGGCGGGGGGGCCGTCGGACTGGGCGAGAATGTTCGTTCGCTCGTCTGCCGGATGTAGGTGAACGAACAGGCTTAGATTGGCGGTAATCGGTTCAGTTGCTTGCCAGTAAGGGCGGAATTGAACTGTATCATCGGTTACGCGCAAATCATAGCCGACTAGGGCAATCCCATTGTCGAAGGTGACAGCCGCCGCGACCTGTGGCGGTAACATGCGGTAGACGTGGGTGGCGGTCTGTGCGCCGCTGGGGGGGTGTGAGGCAAAGGTCTTAAGGTGGAGCAAGTCATTAGTGTAAGCGGCGAGGGCTGGGTCGGCAGCGAGGTCGCCTTCGGACAGCACGAGATAGGCAATATCCAGGTCCCAGAAGGCCGTCGGGGGCTGGTGATCTGGGTCACGGTCTACGACGTAGCCGAAAGCCACATCGCCGTCATAGCCACCGTTGGTGCGGTCCCAGGTGTATTGTTGCCAGCGTTCGGCACCCTGAATGATCAGGATTTTTCCTTCGGGTGGGTTTAAGGCTCCAGTGGACCAGCGCCACACCTGCGCCATGATGTGTGGCTCGGCGTACTTGGCAGCCTTTTCGTTGTTGTCTGTCATTGCGAAGGCCAACACCGGGGCGGCAATAGCCGTCACGATGCCAATAGCGACAACCCAACGGGCAACCGGGCGCTCGGCTAACACCCGCCACCCGGAGATAACCAGCGTGGCGGCCAGCGTTCCCCATACTCCCAATAGTCCCATCAGTGGGGCCAGCGTGTAACGGGCGCGGTCCCAGTCCGTGATAATGGTAACGCTGGTGATTAGCATGAACCCGGAGGCAACAAACAGCGCGAGGCTCGCTAAAACCCAGCCTTCAAGGTGCGCCCAGCCCCATCGCCGGTTGAGGACTTGTGCAACCAGCCCGATGAACAGCACAGTGAAGAAGGGCCGCCAGCCCATCGTCCATAAGATGACGCCCATCACGTTGACGAAATTTGCTGCGGGGGAGAGGGCATTTGGGAGGCCGTGGTCGTAGAATAACCGCGTCTCGCGGTTTTCTAGCGCGAACATTTGATTGCCGAAAATCAACCAGCCGGCAGTCGTGGCAGAGATCAAGGCCATGAGCGCCACCCACGGCCAAAGCGCCCGTAGGCCGTCCCACAGGCGGGTCTGACGTGTGGGACCGTTGCCGTGTTTCCAAGCGAGGCCGACAACCGCAAAAGCCGGAAAGACGAGCGTGTAGACGAGGGCGTACTTGGTGTAGATCGCGACAATCGCGCACAGCAGGCTGACGATTGCGCCCCATATCTGTCCGTCACGCCCAGCGCGGAGCATCCCGATAACGGCCAGTGGAATGAAGGGATAGAGCAGTGGGTCTGCGAGGCCGAGGTTGGTCACAAGCACAACGACTGGCCCAACGGCCCACCCCAGCCCGGTCAGCCAACTGGCAAGCATGGCCCCGCTGCGCCCTAGCGGACGGCCTAGCTCGTAGCCCATCCACAGCATGAGCACCAACGTGACGAGAGCAACACCGAACGAGGTGTAACGCGCCGCAATCACATAGTCCGCTGGGACGGGGAAGGCAATTTGTGCCTCCACCACGCGCTGCACTACGGCATGAACCCACAGTTGCACCGGGGGAAAGCCGGTGTAGTCGTAGCCAGGGTTGAAGGCGTAGATACCGAAGTCCTCGGCGAGTGGGGGTTGGTCATGGCGGACGAGCATGGTGTTGAGCATCCGGGCGATCTCATCCGCGTTTTCAAGGACGGGGTGGAAGCCGGGTAGCACGCGCCAGCGTAGCCCCCCCCCAAGCATCACCAACGCGACACATGCCACGAGGTACAACGCCTGCACACCGACGATACCCCTGCTTCGCGTCCCTGTCGCCGGGTGCTGTGTGTTGTCGCCCACGGAAACGTAGGTCAACTCATTGCTCATCGTTTGTTACTCGCAACTTGTCGTCTAAAATAGGCTCATCTGCGTGGGGCCGTCCGGCTTACGGAGTGGCTTGGGAGCCAGGAAGCCGTGCGTGTCTAGCCACGTTTGCGGCGGGCCATCCCAGCCGAAAAGTGTAAGCGTGACCGTGTCATCCGGGCCGAAAACCACATCCTCGGCCTCTAGCCGCTGGCGTTGCTCGGTTGCGGCGCGGCTCCCGGCGGGCATACTGATCCCGCCCTTGCTATTGATGATGCGCCACCAGGGAACGCCGGGGGCCTGTGATTTGCCGTCAATGTCGTCAAAAGAGACAGCGTTGAGCGCCTGGCCGACCCACTTCGGGCCAAGCCGCCGGTAGTCCTCGGCCTCTACGTCCTCCGGTGGTGGGACGACGGACGCGATCTGCCCGTAGGTGCTGACCACACCATATGGTACCTGCCGGACCACCTGCCATACAGCCGGGTAAAATGTATCAGGATTGGGGGTGTTGAACATGGGGGAACCTCGCTTGCGCCCTATTGGTGGTGGGGAAAGGTAAACGACGAAAACGCAGTCTGCCTCTCCCACGCAAACAATAAGACAAAATGATTACAACATCAAATGTAGTGAAACCACAAAGTGCATCATAAGCGTTCAATGAGTTTGCATTCATCTTAACTCACGGTTGAGGGTGATGGCATTGGTGTCGTTGGTTGTGAGCAGGCGTCCACGCTCGTCGTATAGGCCGGCGATGAGTGTTAACGGGCCGTCAAAGTCGGTCCGGTGGAACGTGAGGGGATGGTTGTCTGTGATGTACTCACCCGGTCGCCAGGTCGTTGTGGGACGACTGCCCCCCGCAGGTTGTGCGTCACTCTGCGCGATGAGGGTGCCCTTACCGTCCAATAACTGTACAAAGACTGTGTAGTCATGGTTGATTGCAGGTTCGGTCGCTGCCTGCCAGATGAGTGTGACCGTGTAGCCGCCTGAGAGGGGGCCGTTTGTCTCGTAGCCGACGAGTGCCCCCACGCCTAGAAAGGCCGCGTTAACCTGGTTTTCTACCGATGGCGCTGTTGTGACGGCGGGGATATTCGTTACGTTCAACTGTGCGACTTCCCCCCAGCCGTTAGCCGTTAGGGTCGCCTCGCCGGAGGACGCGTCTGATGGCAGTTGAACCTGTCGCCATTCGCGAACGAGATTATCGGCACGGCCTACTGTGGACGGCACGATGGCGGTCCATGAGCCGTCACGCGCCTCTAGGGTCATGTCTGGGAGTGGTGAGGTGTGATCCGCCGGAACGCGCCATGTGAGCGCGATGTCTAGCGTTTCGCCGTTGGTTGCGGCTGTCGTGGATAGCGCCACAGTGTCCAGCGTGAGCATGTCAGCGGGATCATCCAGCGGCCAGTCGGCACCTGGCGCGACAGTCCACGTCCCCAGGTCGGCATTTTTCCCCGCTGGCCCACCATTTAATAGGCGGTCATAGCCGGAGAAGGCCGCATCGTCGAACACGCGCACCGTCACGGTGTAGTCTCCGGGCGGTGTGCCGGGTGGCAGTCGTAACACGGGATAGGCCGTTAGCACTTCGCCTGATGTGTTGTCGATGCTGGTTCGTCCATTGGCTGTAGCGAACACGCTGCTCACGCTCGTGATGTCAATCCCCAGCGCATTCGTAACAACCACTGCGGCCCGGAGTTCGCCGTTGGTGGTTGCATCCAGGCGGAGTGATACGGGAAGGCACAAGGGCTGGTCGGCGTGAAAGGTAACTGGCAGAGTGCCAACCTCAACGAGTTCGCCGACGGTAAAGATCGTCTCGGCAGCACGCATTTCTGGCGGTGTGAGATGCGGTTTTGTGTAGGTGCGTGTCACCATACCGTTAACCTCGTGGATAGCGGGTTCGCCGGGGGTGCCGTGGGCCAATAGGCAGTCCAGCATTCCGCGATAGTCTGCCCGTTGGGTGTACCATACGTTAATCGAAATTGCGCCGTCCGTGGGAAGTAGCGGGATGATCTCGGCTAGGGGTGCACCCTCTGGTAGCGTGACGCGTTGCGCGGCAACGTCGGTGCGTTCCCAATAGTACGCAAGTTCATAGCGGTCGGCGTAGCTCCACGCGAGGACGGTGTCGTCTGCGGTGAGCGTATCGGCGTAATGCTGCACCATCCCACGGGCGTCGTCGTGTTGGTAGGCGGGGTTACGCAGGGTCGGGAACCCGACCAGAAACAGCCCGATTATGCCAGCCAACAACAGATAGGCCGGTATTTTCGGGACAGTCGCCAGTCCGATCCCGACAAATGCAGCGACTAGCGGCACCAGCATGACGAGGTAACGCCCGTGTAGCTCGTTGCCCAGCACGCCTAACGCCAACAACAACCCACCGACCAGCAACAGCAGATGCAGCGCCGTCCAGCGTCCGAGCGGGGTACGCAGGGCAATCAACCCGATCAACAACGGGAGCAGGGTTAACCCCAAGTGCAGCGTCGATAGGTTATGCACCGCCTCCCAGGGTGCCAGCCACAGCCCAGCCCACACTGTAGGGCCAGGCACCGTGCGCCGAACGAGTGCGTTGTTGGCATCCGTGAGCAGCAGGAAGCGCGTCACGAAATACGGTGACCACAGGGCCGCGACAAGTGCCTGCCCCGCTATCCAGCGCCACAATGCCGGATGCCGCGACACCGCCCAAGCAACCAGCGCAATCACATTCAGCCACAGCACGACCACAGGCCCGGTATTGTGGCTGTAGAGAACGGCGAGTTCTGAACCAAGCAATAGCGCCCACATAGGCCGCGTCGGATGCTGGCGCAACCGTTCCCAGGCGAGGGCCATCAGCGCGACGAGGACCGCCAACAGCGTGTACATCCGCATCTCCTGCGAGGCCCACACCAGCGGCAGGTTGAGCGCGGCGACGATTCCGGCTCCGGCTGCCCCAAAGCGTGAGTGCAAGCGCCCCAGGCTTGCCGACATCGCAACGGCCAGTATCCCCAACGCAAACGAGAGCCAGCGCAGCCCGAACTCGGACTCCCCGGTGAAAATGGCGGTGAGATAGATTAGCGCGTAGTACAACGGTGGGTTGGTTTCGTCGGCGTTGGCGGCGGCCCACAGGTTCGGCTGGGCGGCAGCATACGCGGACCACCCCTCGTCGAACCACACGCTCTGCGCCCCAAGTTCCGGCAGACGGGCAGCAGCAGCGGCAAGCAATATAAGCGTCAGTGTTGTGAGGTAGGTGGGATAGCGCATGGGCGCAACAGTACAACTGCCGCGCCCCGGCGTCAATGGGCGGGCCTACTGACGATCTCGCATGAGCCACCGCGCTGGCGGGAACACCCGTTGAATCCACTGTGTTAGGATGTTGCGGCGGGCGTCCTGCCAGGCCCGTTCCGCCTGTTTTTCCACTTGGGCGGCGTCCTCAGGGCGTCCGTAACGCTCCTGCATGTACATCTGCGTGATGGCGGAGACTGGGCGTTGTGCCTTGGGCGGTAGAGATTCCACGATGCGGCGTCCGCGCTCATTGGGTGTCTCCTCATCACGTAATGGCAAACGGAGCAGGGTCAACACGTAGCGTTCCAGGCGGGTGTATACCCGGCGAATGGGCGTGAAGCCTCTGGTCCCGCGCCACTCGTACCACCACCAGATGAACCCCAGGACTAGCACAATGAGGGCCAACACTGCCAGCACTGCCAACGCCGTCAGGATTGCCGGAAGAATGAAGGCCACCGGGCTGCGTTGGTTGTCCGTTAGTTGGGGGGGCTGCGTTGGAATAATAACGGGGGTCGCCGTTGGGGTTGGGGTGAGTGTGGGGGTGCTGGTTGGTGGGACTAGCGCCTCGTTTTCCGGGGGTGCCAGCGTTGCGTCCGTGGTAGGCGAGGGTGTCAGCGTTGGGGTGACGGTCGGCGTTAAGGAGATCGGAAGAGCGTCGTTTAGGGAAAGAGTGTAGATCTCGGTGGTCGCCGTAT
>CAYWZS010000110.1:11534-15038 GCA_964462905.1 uncultured Anaerolineaceae bacterium | reverse complement strand
CAACACCCTGGTAGGAATCCATTCACACGTCCCGAAATGTCGCCGGGATGATGTCGGAAGCGCCCGTGCAAGCTGTTTTCTCTGATGATACCAGATAAACCCCGGCATCGAATGTGAATACATTTACTCTACATTGTAGCGTGAGATGCACATTTTCGAAATACCCAGACGCGAATATTTCAGAAAACCAGCTTTGCATTTGCCTCCAATCGCCCGAATCGGCGTCCCACATCGCTACATATCCAGCGCGAAGGCCACTGCTGCCTCCGCGTGAATGCGCGTGGTGTCGAAGGCCGGGATGCTGACGTGTTCTTGTTGGATCAACAGGCCGATCTCCGTACACCCCAGGATCACGCCGCCTGCGCCGTTCGCCGCCATACCCTCGATAACCTCCACATAGGCGGTCCGTGAGGCGGCGTTGATCTCGCCCAACACCAGTTCGTTGTAGATGATACGGTGGACTGTGGCGCGGTCGGCGTCGGCGGGTACGCGCACGTCCAACTGATGCTGCTCGACCAGGCGACCACGCATGAAGTCGCCCTCCATCGTGAAGCGCGTCCCCAGCAAGGCTACGCTGTTGACCCCCGCCGTTTTAATCGCGTCCGCTGTGGCGTCGGCAATGTGGATGAACGGCACATCAACCGCGCTCGTGATCGCGTCTGCGACACGGTGCATGGTGTTTGTCGCCAGGATGATGACCCCCGCGCCGCCGCGTTCCAGCCGTCGCGCCGCGTCTGCCAGCGCCACCCCCGCCGCGTCCCAGTCGTCGTTGGCCTGCATCTGCTCAATCTCGTGGAAATCCACGGAGTACATGAGGCAGTCCGCCGAGTGAAAGCCACCAAGCCGCGCCTTCACCGCCTGGTTCACGATACGGTAGTATTCCAGCGAGCTTTCCCAGCTCATCCCGCCGATAATGCCGATGGTTTTCATAGTGTGTGGTCCTCATGATGTGGTTCGTGTAGATGAATTGATACAGTTTTTTTTGGGGGAAAATATAGCAAAAAGGACCGACACACACACCGGTCCCTTCTGGTCTTTTGGTATGGATGGTGCTACTGCGCGGCCTCAACCAGTGCGGTCAATGCCGCTAGCGGAACCGGGCCGCTCGTCTGCCCTGGTATAGCTGGGGACAGCACGCCGTCGGCATCCCGGACGAACACCGCCGGGGTGCCCGTCGCGCCGACCTCGCGACCTAACGCCTGGTCGGTGATATAGGCGTCGGCGGTTTCGACACAGGCCACGAGTTCCGCCGGGGCCATCCCCGCAACAGCCGAGAAGCGTGACAGCAGATCATCGGCATCGGTAGCCGTTGCCGCAATCTCGTACATGTCGGTTTGTAGCGCCCAGAAGCGAGCCGGGTTGTCGCCCACGGCACACTCCATCAGCCGGAACGTCACCGCGTCCGCGTCGGCGGTCGGGAACATGCGGAACTCTAGCCGCGCACGCCCTGTCGCTACCTCCTGCTCAATGAAGGCAGTGATAGTGGGGTGGTAGTCCTGGCAGAACGGACAGCGGTAGTCCGCGAACTCCACGACGGTGATTGGTGCTGCCGGGTCGCCCAGGACGAACGCGCCGTCATCCGTGGTGGCGGCCACCATCCCGTTGTAGAGAGCTAGGTCGCCGCTGGTTTCGTCCGCCTCGGCGGTGGTGTCATCCGTATCTGTGGCGGCCTCGTCGTCCTTCAGGTCGTCCGCGCCAGACAGCTCGTAGACACGAATGTCATCGAAGATGCAGCGGGTTTCACCGCTCCCCTGGAACGTCCCACCCAGGACAGCCAGTTCGCCTCCGGTCAGGCGCTCGTCCTGCGTTTTGTCGATCTGCGTGCCGTTGGCGAAGAAGGTGAAGTCCGTTCCCTGGACGACCAGCGTCAGGCGGTTGCGTGCGCCAGCGTTCGTATCCACGACATCGGTGCTGTTGGTTGTGAGGTTGTCCCATTCGCCCTGGAAACGGGCGAAGAACCGCACCCCGTCCTCGCGGTCCACCTCGGCGGTGTAGTAGTTGTCGTTGTCCGCACGGTGGAAGGAGAACCCACAGTAGTCTGCGGTGGAATCCGTGTCCCAGGTTAGCTCGGCGGTGATTACAAAGTTGCTGTAGGTGCCGTCTACGAACTCGCTGATGAGCGTGTCATCGACATTCGCCATGTTGACGACCAGCGTGTTATCGCTGGTTGCCAGGGTCACAGCGTCCCCGCTAATGCCCAGGCTTGCCAGAACCGCGTCTAGCTCCTCGTCACCTGTAGATGCACTTGTACTGTTGGCCTCCTCAGTGGCCTCGGCGGTTGCCTCCTCAGTGGCCTCGGCGGTTGCCTCTGGTGCCTCCTCAGTGGCCTCTGGTGCCTCCTCAGTGACAGACGGCATGACGGCTGTCGGGGTGGGGGTGGCTGTCGGCGGGATGGCGGTGACGATGATTGTCTCTGGTGTAATGCTGGCTGCCGCCACCAGAACCGCGACTTCAGTCTCTAGTGCGGCGATTTCGGCCTCAGCCTCGGTCATCTCACCGCCCATTGCCTCCGCAGTGGCAGCGTTGGCAGCGGCCAGTTCCGCCGCCGCTGTTGCGTCCGCCTGAAGGCGTAACAGGCTACTCTCCGCACCAATCAACGCGTTGCGGGACTGCCCGGCACTCTCGGTGGCCGCCGCCGCGACCGCCGCCGCGTCTGCCTCTAGCGTCGCCGCGCTGTCAGCCATCGCGGCCATCTCAGCATCAGTCGTTGCGGCTGCCGCTTCCATCTCAGCGTTAACCGTTGCTGCTGCTTCCATCTCAGCGTCAGCCGTTGCTGCTGCCGCTTCCATTTCAGCGTTAACCGTTGCTGCTGCCTCCATCTCAGCATCAGCCGTTGCTGCTGCTGCCTCCATCTCGGCCTCAGATGTTGCCGCCGCCGCAGCCATCGAGGTGATTTCCGCCGCAGCCGTGGCCTCCGCCGCTTCCATGGCTGCCGATAGTGTGGCCGCCGCCGCAACCATCGCTTCAATCTCGGCCTCAGCCGTTTCAGCGGCAACCGTGGCCTCAGCAGCGAGCGCCTCGTTGTCGCCCTCAGCAGACGCCAACTCCGCCGCAGCGGTCGCCGCTGCCTCGGTTGCGCTGGACTCGGTATCGTTCAACTCGGTAGCCATCGCCTCGGACTCGGCAACTGCCGTTGCAGCCGCAGCGGTCGCGTCTGTCTCTAATCCACTGAGCGAGTCGGCTACCTCTGTCGCGGACTGGGCCAGGCTGTCCGCCTCGCCAGATAGCGCCGCGAATTGGGTTTCCGCAGCAGCGACCGCCTCCGTTGCATTCACCTGCGCCTCGGACAGCGTGCCACGAGTGTTCAGCCAAAGCACCAGCAAGATTGCCGCCGCAACTGCTACCGCTACCAGCGCGGCGATGATCGTGGTGTTGTTGCCGCCAGATGACGGTGCAGGGGACGGGGGCGGTGTGGCTGGCGGCGGCGGGGATGTTGTCTCCACAACTGATGTGTCTTCGTCACCGGCTACTTCGGCCACAGGTTCCTCGGTGGGCATTTCGTCG
>CAYWZS010000110.1:0-11434 GCA_964462905.1 uncultured Anaerolineaceae bacterium | reverse complement strand
TCGTCGGTGGGCGTGTCCTCAGTAGGTGTCTCGTTGGTGGAAGGTTCCACCGGATTTTCCTCGTTGTTTGGTTCTCTGTTCTTGTCGTTGTCGGTCATCGATTTGAGTCGCCTTTCGATAAAAAACGAATAGCAGACCCTATGATATAGCGTGTTGTATTAAGAAACAAAAAAAATCTGGCTTTCGCATCAGTTTTTCATCGTCTGGATACGTTGACGACCTGAGTGTTAAGCGGGCTGACGTTGTGGTGACAGCGGTGAGCGTCCGGCTTGCAGGTAGATACGCGCCAAGCCGAACCCGGAGCGCACCAGCACCCATAATGTCGAACAGGCCCACAACCAGGTGAAGGCGTGTGTTGTGCCCTGGGGGATCAAGAACATAGCGACCACGGCAACCCCCGTTGAAACAGTGGTCGCGTTACGCAAGAAGGCGAAATCCGCCGCGCCGAGGTGAGCGCCATCCGTGGCGAAGGCAATCGCGTTCAACGGCAGGCTCAGTGAACTCACAATCCACGCTGGGATGAAGATCGCCACCGCCTCTACCGGGACCATCAGGCCGGCTACCGGGCGGGTGAGCGCCAGCAGCAATGCTGTCAACGCTGCCCCCGTGCCAACACTCCACGCGACACTCAGCGTCGCCGCCCGCCGTGCCTGGGGGCGGTCGCGCCCGCCGATGAAGTACCCGACAAGGCTCTGCGTGCTGATGGCGAAGGCGTCCAGCGTGAGCGCGGTGAACACGTACACCTGCCGGATCACCTGATGGGCCGCGCCTGCTTCTGGGCTGATCTGGTTGGCGACACGGGTCGCAACCAGTAGAAAGAGCGTAATCATGCCGCTGCGCAGGAACAGATTGCCACCAACGGCGAATAGCTGGCGCAGCGCCCCCCATGCCAGATACGGACGATACCCATAGCGGCGCAGTGTCACTGTTAACAGGGTTCCCGCGCCGACCACCTGCGCGATCACGCTGGCGAGAGCGGCCCCGGCCACACCCATCGCTGGGAACGTGCCCAGGCCGAAGATGAACAGCGGGTCCAGCACGATGTTGAGGACGTTCACGCCCACCGCCACAAACGATGGGGTCCGCATGTCCTGGAGGCCGCGCAGTGTCCCAAAGCAGACCATCGTTGTGAACACCGCAGGCGCACCCAACGCCCGTACCTGGATGTAGGCCGCCGCCGCCCCGCGCACGCCGCCCGTCCCGCCGAGCAACCCGGCTAACGGTCCCGCAAAGGTATAGCCCAATGTTGCCACAAGCACACCCAGCACCCAGGCCACCGTCAACGCGAGGCTGAACGTGTCCCGCACGCCAGCCGATTCGCCTGCGCCCGTTGCCTGTGAAATCGAGGTCTGGGTGCCCATATCCAGAAAGTTGAATATCCAGAACATCGTGGACAGCACAATTGTCGCCACGCCTAGCCCGGCCAATGGCTCCGTGCCGAGTTGCGCGATGAAGGCCGTATCCGCCAGCCCGGTGAACGGCTCGGCAATCAGCGACAACAGCACCGGGAACATCAGGCCCAGCAGCGTGCGGTGCGGGTGGTCTACAAAGGGGTGGCGTTTCAGCTTGGGCACAGGCGGCTCCAGGTGCGGTGGGTTCAACTTCTACTATAATGGGAAGGGGGTGGGGACGTTAGAGCCGCCTTAGTCCAACACAGGGTTTACACGGTGCTGTCAGGTTATGTCTGGACATGTACCCAGCAAAAGGAAAGCTATGGAACGCGAATCCACGCAGGGGGGGCTACTCGCAGAGCGAGCGCCCGATGCTTTACATTGCGGTTTCGCGTTCCCAGGTGAAGGAACTGCGCGACATTATCGCCCTCGTGGACAGTCGAAGAAATACGTTAGATGCGGTAATCTAAAGGTGGGTCACGGCGTCCAACATAGCGTCAAGGATGTTGGTGGAGAACAGATTCTATAATGGAAAAGATATTTGACCGTTTCGAGTACAGCGAGACAGACATTATCGGCGTTGGCGGCATGGGGACCGTCTACCGAGGTACGGACACCACCGCCAACGGACGCCTTGTTGCCATTAAGTACCTCAAGCCAGAGATCGTCCAGAGCAACCCGGCGATGGTGGACCGCTTCCGGCGCGAGGGCGAGGCGCTGCGCGACCTCAACCACCCCAACATCGTGCAGATGTTGGACGCGGGCATGTGCGACAACCATCACTACATCGTGATGGAGTTCGTGCCGGGGGGCAGCCTGCGCGACCTGCTTGACCACGAGCGAAAACTCAACGTGCAGCGGGTCCTCTACATCGCGCTGGACATGGCCGACGCACTCACCCGCGCCCACCGCCTCGACATCCTGCACCGCGACATCAAGCCCGGTAACGTCCTGATTGCCGCCGACGGCACCCCCCGCCTGACCGACTTCGGTGTCGCCCGGACGAAGGCCTCTCACCTGACAGACGACGGTCAGATCATCGGGACAATGGCCTACATCAGCCCGGAGGCGCTCACAGGCGGCGACCTGGACGAGCGCCACGATATTTGGGCCTTCGGCGTGATGCTATTCGAGATGCTGGCCGGACGACGCCCCTTCCCCAGTGAGAACATCGGCCAACTCGTCACGGAAATTACCCAGCAGCCGATCCCCGACCTGGAGCAACTACGCCCAGACGCCCCGGTCGCGCTGGTAGACCTCATCTACCGCATGTTGGACCGCAAGCTACAGACGCGTATCCGTAGTGCGCGGTTGGTCGGCGCGGAGCTAGAGCAGATCATCTACAGCGGCGGGGCAGAAAACGCACCCGTAGGGCTGTCCGCACGAGAGGCCGGTGGCGACCGCTTCCGCACGACAATAACATCCCAACAGGTGCTCAACACCCCCACGATTGCAGACCCCCATAACGCCCCGGTGGGACTGGTCAACGTGCCCACCCAGGCGACCGCATTTGTTGGGCGGCAGCGTGAGGTGGAGGAGATTCGCGAACAACTGCTCGCGGATGGCGTCCGCCTGCTGACACTCGTCGGGCCGGGCGGTGTCGGCAAGACGCGCATCGCCCTAGCCGTAGCCGAAGCGGTTCAAGCGGCCTTCCCCGATGGTGTGTACTTCGTCCCATTGGCGGCGGTTGAACGGGGGGATATGGTCCCGATGAAAATTGCAGAGGCCATCGGCTTTCAGTTCAGCGGCTCGGACAACCCAATGGAGGAGATGATCGCCTACATCCGCAACAAGCGGGCGTTGATCGTCATGGACAATATGGAACATCTCATGAGCGGGGCGGGCGAACTCGCCCGGAACATGGAACAGGCCCCCTACTTCAAAATGTTGGTGACCAGCCGCGAGCGGTTACGCCTGCGTGGGGAGTACGCCTATGAGGTAGACGGCCTGATTATCCCGCCGCCCACCGTGAAACAGGCCGACGACCTGCTGGGCTATCCGGCGGCGCGGTTGTTCATGAGCAGTGCGCAGCGCGTCGCGCCGGGCTTCGACTTGGACGACGAAACCGCGCCCCACGTTATCCGCATCATCCAACGGGTGCAGGGGATACCGCTGGGGATTGAACTCGCGGCGGGCTGGCTGGAGATGTTGCCGATTGAGGAGATTGCCACCGAGATCGAGAACAGCCTGGACTTTCTCGAAACGGACATACGCGACATGCCAGAGCGCCACCGCAGCATCCGGGCAGTGTTCGACTACTCCTGGAACCTGATGACCGAGGCCGAACGCGAGACGTTTATGAAGCTCTCTGTGTTCCGGGGCGGCTTCGGGCGGGCTGCCGCGCAGAAGGTCACAGGCGCGTCGTTGCGGGCGCTCACCGGGTTGGTGAACAAGTCGCTGCTTTCCCGTAGCTCGGACGGGCGTTACACCGTCGCCAAGCTGTTGCGCCAGTACGCCGAGGAACAGTTCTTCGAGCAATACCCGAACACCGACGAGGTGTTTGACGCCTACGTGGAGAACTACACCGTTTTTGTCGAGAAGATCAAAAACGCCTTCGGCACTGCCCGCGATATGCAGGCGATGGACGCCGTAGACGTTGAGATCGAGAACATTCGCCATACGCTCAAGCTGGTGATGGACCGTGTGATGCTGGACCACATCGTGCGGCTGACAATGCCCCTTAACCAGTATTTCTTCGCCCGTAGTATGTTGGTGGAAGCCGTGACGCTGCTCGTGGAGATGCGCGACAAGCTGGCCGCCAGTGGCAACCGTGAGACGCTGGCCCACTGGCAGACACAGGCGCTGTTGGCGTCGGTACTGGGGCGGCGAGGCGACTACATCCAGGCCGAGGCGATGGCCCGTGAGGTGGTGGACACCCTGCGCTCACTGGACGAAAAAGACGACAACCTGCGCTACGGTATGGCCTACACCCTGAATCAGTTGGCCTACGCTCAGATGATGCTCGGCCAGTACGACGCGGCCCGCGCCAGCACCCATGAGGCCATTGACATCACCAAGAGCCACGAGGACGACTGGGATGTTGTGATGCCGAACGCGCTCGGCAACCTGGGCTATCTGGAGTTTCTGGCGGGGAACCTGGATGAAGCCCGGCGCATCTACGAGGACCTGACAAACACCTTCTACGGTATTGAGGTGTCGCCTGTGGGCTACGCCTTCACCCGCAATAACCTGGGCGAGATCGTGCAGGCCCAGGGCGAGTATGAGTCCGCACAGTTGCTCTATCAAGAGGCTTACGCCGTCTTTAAGCAGTACCGCCATCTCCGGGGCATGGCCTTCAGCGCCAATAACCTCGCAGGCTGCCACACCATGCGCGGTGAGTACGAACAGGCGCATGATCTCTACTACAAAGCCTACAAGATCAACCAAGAGATCGGCGACCGCGCCGGGTTGGGCAACTCGTTAAGCGCCATGGCGAACATTGCGCTCTACGAACAGAACTACCGCGAGGCGCTCACCTACTTTCAGCGGTCGCTGGACCTGCGTCGCGAGATTAGGGACCGGGTCGGTTACACCCGCAACTTGACGCAAGTGGGTATGGTGTCGTACATGCTGGGCCGGGCCGAGGACGCCCGTCCGTATTACGTGGAAGCCCAACAACTTGCGGAAGAAATAGACAACGACTTCCTGCGTGCCCTGGCAGGGCTAGGGACCGGGACACTACAACTGTCCGACGGGGAACTCGGAACAGCCATGAAAACCTTCCGTAATGTCCTGCGCCTCATGGAGAAAAACGCCTACAGCGATACGGCCACGATGTTTGTGTTGTCATCTGTGGGGATAGTGCTGACGGAACGTGGCCTCTACGACAAAGCCGGGCAGATTGTGGGGTTTGTGGAGGCGCAGGCGGCGGCACCCGCCAAGACAAACGACGAGTTCGAACCCATCATCCGCCCGATGCTGCAAAATGTGGAACGTGAGCTACAGCATCGGTTGGGGCCAGGTTTCGAGCGTGCCCGCGCCCAGGGCCGTGCTTTGGGCCTCAAAGATGTCATGCAGGTGGTATTTACAGCCTGAGCCGCGCTTGCAAGGCAATTTCGGCATGAGGGCCGACCTTGCCTACCCCTGCCGCCTCTCTCAAAAATAGACTCCCATTTTCATCCCCTTTGGTGAGCGCCAGCTCATGACCAACTACTCAGGTACACGGGAGCCATTTCATCAGCCGTTAGCCGCTTAGGGGAATAGTTTACATATTAATCGTAGCGCAGCACCGTTGTTACACTCTCCCGCGTGACCACACCCGCGCTGGCAAACGTGGATGCCCACGAGATGACCAGCGCCGCACCCACCAGTACAGCCACCAGCGGTAACGCCCCTGGCGGGATGGCCTCAATTTGCCCCAAGCCGAGCGCACTCAGGATCGACGAGTTGATCGCGCTTAACCCAATCCCGATCAAACAACCCAACAGCGCAACCATAGTATTTTCCAGCAGCAGCACGCCCAACACACGGCGGCTCTTGAGGCCGACCGCCTTCAACACGCCGATCTGCTTACGTCGTTCCAGCGTGGCGAGCAGCACCGTATTCGCCATAATCGCCGCCGCCGCCAGCAGCGCCATCAACCCGACAACGGTCGGCAATGCGCTGAACTGGTCGATCAACCGCTGAATCAGCCCGTCGATAAACGAGATGTCCAGCACGAACACCGTCGGCAATGTTGTGAGTTCCACCAGCGCGTTATCCAGGTTCTCCTCAGCAACGCTCATCGTGAAGATGGTCGCCTCAGACCGTGTCGGGAACGTCCCAATTGGGGCAAACGCCTGCGAGAAGTTGACATTGCCGCTGCTCAACAGCCCCACGACCTCAAACGGCGTCTCACGGCCATCGACCTCCAACAGCATCGTATCGCCGACACTGAGCCGAACCGCCCCCTCGCCGATCACGTCCTCCTGCACCACAATCACGTTCTGGTCGGCGTCCTCTGGTGTGAGGTCACGCCCGGCGCTGAGTTGGCCGCTGTTCAACAGGGGGTTGTTTGAGCGCCGCGCCTGCAACAGGAACGACGCCTCACTGACGGTCTGTTCGTCGCCGTTTTCGTCTGTGAAGGTAAAGGTCTCGCTCTCGATGGCCTCGCCGTTAAGGGCCTCCAACTCCACGAAGTAGAAGTCGCTGCGGGTGATGCTCTCCACCCCCTCGATGCTGTTTGCACGGGCGTTAATCACGGGTTCCGCCAGGTCCGCCGACGAGAACACCGTCGTCAGCGGGAACACCAGGACATTGCCGCCCAACGTGTTGCTCAACTGGAAATTCACCGTGTCTCGCAGCGATTGGCTGACAAAGGTGATGCTGCTCAGCGCGTACATACCCGCACTCAGCGCGAGTAAGGTTGTCGCGGTACGCCAGCGACGGCTCGTGAGGTTGCGGAGCGCCAGTCGCAGGTCCACCACACCAAACGCGGGGAGTCGGCTCACCAGCCACACAATTACCCACATCGCCAGGGTCAACAGGCCAATGACCACAAAGGCCCCCGCCGTCCCGAATATCCCGAACAGCATCGGGATAATCACATCGCCTCCGGCCAGCCCGAAGAAGGTCGTCTCTGGCGGTAGCACACCCACAAGAATACTCCCGATCATGATGCCAATCGCCAGCACGGTAATCATCAGCACGCCGACGGACTGCAACCAGCCAACCACCGGGATATGCGCCTCGTTGGGGCGCAGCACGATATTCGGGCGCACCTTGGTCGCTGTGAGGACGGGCATCACCCCGAAAACGACGGTCACACTCAGGCCCAACACCAGCCCGTAGAGCGCCGCCTCTGGATAGAAGCGCCACGCCAACGACTGTTGCAAAAACGCCTCGCCGAACTGGTTCACGACGCCGCCCAGCGCCGTCCCCAGCAGCACCCCGGCTAGGCTCCCTAGCACGCCCAAAATCACCGCCTCCCAGGTGAACAGCCACGCGATCTGCCCCCCTTTAAGGCCGAAGGTCTTGAGCGTAGCAATCTCCATTGTGCGGCGGCGGACCATGACCAACATCGTGTTGATGATGCCCACACCACCGATCACCAACGCGCCCACGCCCGTAATCACGATCAGGCGGCCCAGGATGTCCGCAAATGTGCCAAGGCCCTCTTGCAAGTCCACGATGTCGCGCACGTCCGTGCCACGCGGCAACAGGTCGAAAAGTTCATCCGCCGCCCGCGAAACATCGTAGCCGGGGAGCGTCATGCTGATGCGGTTGGGCTGCGGGCGCTCGCCGATCAGTTCGGCGCGGTCCTCGTGCAGGTAGGCAAAGCCGAAGAACGACGCGATCAGGTCAAATAGGCTGGCTTGCTCCGCCGCGTCCACAATGCCGACCACCGTAAACGGCGCGTCTGTGCCGCTGACCCGTGCCGTGTCGCCCACGGACAGGTCTTGCGCCTCCGCGAAGTTCTCGCTGACAACGATCACATTTTCGCCGGGGACCAACAGGTCGTTGACGGTCATGCCGGGCGGATCAATCGTCTCAATCGGTCCCAGCGGGCTGTAGGTCGCCGGGTCAATCAGGAATACGCTGACGAACTGCGGGCGTCCCTGTGTGACCGCGTTTTGGCCGGACACCTGCACACCAGATGCCTGCTTGTAGACGGCTATCTCACCGCCGCGCTCCGCCACGTAGTCCTCCACCAGCGCGATCTGGTCCTCACTGAAGACACTGCGCTCGCGGGAGCGTTCGCTGTCCGCCCCGACGCCGTCAATCCCGGTGATGGCGCTGAAGGGGTTGTCGCTGCCCCGGCTGAGGGTGATGTCGCCCTTGTTCACGTCACGGACGGTATCAACCAGCGCGTCCTCCATCGACAGGCCGAGCCCGCGCAGGGCGACGACGGCGGCGACCCCGGCAGCGATACAAATGACGGCGAAGACGGTCCAGAGGCCGCCGCGACGGATGTTCTGGTAGGCGTAGCGAATGTTGAAGAGCACTTGATTGCCCATAATGGTCCTGTGATGACGGTTTGGATACGATCAACCATTATACGCAGGGGGTGGGCGTTGGTTGTATGAGTGTGTTGTGATCTTGTGGGGATGATATATTTTTGGCACACTTTTGCTTGTGCCAAGACCGCAACCGATGGTGACGATCATCTGTATCTCTACCACAAGAATCATCCCGATCTGCTTCATGTCGTCGGCGTCAAGACCCAGCTCAAGTCGGGCAAGCGCCGTCCTGTTGTGCTTTTGCCGACGCTGGGATTGACCCAATTCTTATCCCATGAGCCTTGTGATTGTGGTCATTGCGTTTGCCTGGGCACTGTCCCGCCAACAACTCACTACCGCACACTCTTAGAAAGGTGTGGAGAGGTGCCCCACTGTCCACTTGGGCAGTCATAGCCTCCCCATCCCCCAAACACGTCAACAAGGTATTATCTTTGTTCATGACAGTTCAACAAAGCAGGCTGTCGCGCTATGGCTCAGGCTTCTGTCCAATAATCGATAACCACAACTTTCGCCACATGCGGCCCGACCTTATCGACGAATGCCTTGTGCGCCGGGTGCGGCTGAAACACTGCCCTTGCCTCCTCGTCCGGCCATGTCACCTGGAAACAGTGCGTGAAACCGTCCTGTAAGCCTTCGTTGCTCACATCGGCCCCTGTCTCAATCGATAAAATGCCATCAATCTGGCCCTTCAAGTTCGCAAATGTGGTGCGGATATCCTCAATATCCGCCTCGGACGTGCCATCATTGAAAGAAAACAGCACCACATGTCGCAGTATCTTCGCCATCGTAAAATCCCTTCTACAAAGTTAATTTGTTCAGAAAATGTGTGGGCAGAACAACCTATTTTGATGAATTGCTTGCGTGCAGCGTGTTGTTATGTTACTTTAACACTGTGGTCTGACCACTATATGACTATACCAAATATTTCACAAAGTCGCATTGTTTTTTATTCATGGACAGTAACCCTCTTTCCAACATCCGCCTTTATGAACAGATGGCGGCACAAATCCGAGATCAAATTATCGACGGAAAACTTTCCGCCGGTGATAAGCTGCCGAACGAGCGCAGTTTAGCGGAACAATTTAATGTTAGCCGGACGGTTGTCCGCGAGGCGTTGAAGACGCTCAAGCAAAATGGTCTCATCGAAGTGCGTCCTGGGGCGGGGACCTTCGTCGTTGACGCAACTGGCGAGGCGCTTACCCAGTCCTTCGGCTTGCTGATGTCCGTGCGTAAAGGGCAGACACTCCGCGATATTGTTGAGATTCGCGAGATTCTTGAGCCAGAAATCGCGGCCATCGCGGCCACACGCGCCACCCCAGAACAAATCGCCCTCTTGGAAAGTGCCATCCTAACGATGGACGCCAACCTTGAGAACATCCCCGAGTACACCCGCAAGGACCACTCGTTTCACCTCGTGCTGGCCGAAGCCACCCAGAACATCATCATCCCCCGTCTCATGGCCTCGATAGTCGATCTCTTGCAAGAACTACGCGAGAAAATCGCACAGGTTGAGGGTGCGCGTGAACGTGGGCAGACCCATCACCGCAACATCTTAGCCGCCGTCAGGGCACAAGACGCCGACGCGGCACGGGCGGCGATGCTCGCGCATCTCAACCAGGTCCGGCAGGACAGTGGGATTCAAATCGCAAACGTAGAGGAGGAAGCCAATGAGTAGCACAGCTTTACCCGCTATCCCCGGTGTGGACGCGGTGGACCGCGAACACTGGGTCCAAATGTACCAGCAAATGGCGAAAATTCGCGCCTTTGAAGATCAGGCGAACCAACTCTACCTGTCCGCCAAAATGCCCGGCCTAACGCACATGTACAGCGGGCAAGAAGCTGTCGCCGTCGGTGTCTGTGAGGCACTTACCCGTGAGGACTACATTACCAGCACCCATCGCGGGCACGGCCACTGCCTCGCCAAGGGCGCACAGTTCAAGCCAATGTTTGCGGAGTTACTGGGCAAGGCCGACGGCTATTGCCGGGGTAAAGGCGGCTCTATGCATATCGCCGACCAGCAAAGCAACAACCTCGGCGCAAATGCGATTGTCGGCGGTAGCGCGGGAATCGCAACCGGGGCGGCGATGTCCGCCAAGATGCGCGGCACAGACCAAGTGGCGGCGTGCTTCTTCGGTGAGGGGGCGCTGGGACAGGGCTTGTTCTACGAGGTCATGAACATGGCGCAACTGTGGAAGTTGCCCGTGATCTACGTCTGTGAGAACAACATGTACAACGAATACACGCACTACAGCGAAACCACCGCCGGGGAACTCATGGACCGCGCCAAGGCCTTTGGGATTTACAGTGTCGAGGTGGACGGCCAGGATGTGCGGGCGGTTTACCTAGAAACCCAGAAATTAGTTGCGCGAGCACGCAACGGCGAAGGGCCAGCCTTCATACTCGCGCACACCTACCGCTTCCACGGCCACCACGTCGGGGACATCAACCGCACCTACTACCGTTCCAAAGAGGAGGAAACGCTCTGGAAGACAGAGCGTGATCCCATCACCAACTTCGGCGCGTGGCTGCAAACCAATCACATCGCAGACCAGCGCCTGCTAGACAAGATTACATCCGAGGTTGAACAGCAGGTTGAGGACGCTGTGCAATTTGCCCTGGACGCCGACTATCCGCCAGAGCAGGAGGTGACGCTACATGTCTATGCTGACTAAGGCGACCACCCGCGAGATCACCTTCGCGCAGGCCGTCAACGAGGCGCTCGCAGAGGAAATGCGACGTGACGAACACGTTTTCATCATCGGTGAGGACGTGGCGGAGGCCGGAACACCGTTTAAGGTGCTGTCGGGCCTGTCCGACGAGTTCGGAACTGGCCGCGTGCTGGATTCGCCCATCTCCGAGGCAGGCATCACCGGGCTGTGCGTCGGCGCGGCCATGACCGGTATGCGCCCGGTTGTGGACATCATGTTCGGGGACTTCCTGACGCTGACGATGGACCAGATGGTGAACCAAGCCGCCAAGATCCATTACATGAGCGGCGGTAAACTGAATGTGCCAATGGTCATGCGGACGACACTCGGCGCGACCCGCCGCAGCGCGGCCCAGCACAGCCAGAGCCTGCACGCCTGGGTCAGCCACATTCCAGGG
>CAYWZS010000109.1:0-15174 GCA_964462905.1 uncultured Anaerolineaceae bacterium | reverse complement strand
TTATAAATTTTGTTCAGACGTTGGGGATAAGTTTATGGCATCGGAAACACCCCTTGTGGAATCACAGGCCAGCCGTAGCCTGTTACAACGCTGGTTAGAAAACCGCCTGCGTGACCGCTTGCTGCTTGGCTTGCAGATAGCCGCCATCCTTCTGATCGCCTACCTCGCGTGGACAGCAGGCACCAACATCGCCAATGGCGAATATACCGCAGAACGCTTCCTGAACCAGCTTATCACCGGGACCGCCCAGGGTAGTATCTACGCCCTCATCGCGCTCGGCTACACACTGGTGTACGGCATCCTCTTTATGATTAACTTCGCCCACGGTGAGGTGTTCATGGCCGGGGCATACGCCGGGTTTTTTGTGATCTATAGTTTCGATCAACTTGGCTTTCTAGAAAACGCGACCAGCCTCGCAATTCTTATCACCGTGCTGGCCGGGACGCTCGGATCGGTGATTATCGCCTTCCTACTAGAGCGCATCGCTTATCGCCCACTACGTAGCGCCCCGCGCCTCGTGCCGTTAATTACGGCTATCGGTGCGTCCATCACCCTACAGCAGCTATTCATGCGCCTGTTTGGGGCCAGCACCCGTAGCTACCCGGTGATTAACCTCTATGTGCCGTGGCTCTTCCCCAACGCGGAGTGTGAGGAGATAGACGGAGCCGAAATTTGCCGGGGCGTTGATCTCATCAACGGGCGCTACACCCTCGAATACTTCAACGGCGACCTTGAACTTCGCCTCCGTCCGATCTACCTCTTTGTGTTTCTGGCAGCGATATTGCTGATGGTCGCGCTGTGGTTGTTCATCAAGCAAACCAAGACTGGACGCGCCATGCGTGCCGTCTCGGAGAACAAAGAGGCCGCCGCGCTCATGGGCGTCAATGTGGACCGCGTCATCGTGGTAACCTTTATCTTGGGTGCAGCCCTCGCCGGGGCCGGAGCCGTCCTATTCGCGCTCTATAACCGACAAGTTGGGCCATTTATGGGTTTCACGCCCGGTATTAAAGCATTTACAGCAGCGGTTCTCGGCGGGATTGGCAATGTGCCCGGTGCCATGTTCGGCGGCTTGGTCCTTGGTATCGTAGAATCTGTCGCACCCGCCTTGCTGGGATGGTCCAACCAGATTAAAGACGTGATCTCGTTTATCGTGCTGGTTATGATTTTGATTTTCCGTCCCACGGGCATCTTTGGCGAAGCCGTCACCGAGAAAAAAGCATAAGGAGGTGCCGACATGATCCAACAGAATGTTATCTATAGAAGTCTTTACCTCTCGGCTGGTTTCTTGATCCTGGCCCTGACCGGGGTTTTTGGTTCATTTGCCGACCTGTTCGTCATTGATGATATGCTGGCGATGAGTACAGTCCTTTTCATCGTGATGCTTGGTGGGACCGCCTTCTACATGGCAGCCCTCACCCACGAACAACAGCCACCCGTCATGTTTGCCAATGGGGTATTCGGCGCTGTCGTGAGTGCAGCACTGCTTGGTGTGCTTGCCCTGCTTGTCTACACCGTCAGTGTAGATGAAGGCGAAATGGTGATCGACATCCGTAACTGGATCGCCTTTACCTTTCCCAATCTCTCTAACGAGATGTTTGCTGTGTTGTTCTTCGGCCAGGGGGTCATGCCTGGGTTACTGTTGCTGCTCGTCGGTGCGGTGATTATCGGTGCGCTGGCAACCGGGATTTTCCTACTACCGAACAACCTGCGACGCACACTCCTCTCTGCGACCAGTTTGGCGGTCGTGCTGGGGCTGTTGCAGTCGCAGTTGGTGCGGATCATCCCGATTGCGGACGCATTGGTGGTTGTCGCAGCCGTCGTGCCCGGCTACCTGCTAGGTTTGTTCTTGCCACAGCTTTCCTATTACGCCCGCGCTGGTGCAGGTGCCGGGATTGGTGCTGGCATCGGTGCGATTGTTGCAGTTCTGGTCGGCAACGGCACCCTCACACCGGCTGAGGGGTCCATCATCCTCACGCTAGACCCCCTACTCGTCTGGTTGCTCGTTGTCGGCGCGTTCCTCGGTATGATGGGTACGGCAGCCGGGGTCGCTAATGGGACGTTGAACTCTGGCGTGGTCTACTTCCTGGTGGCTCTTGTTGTCTGTGGCGTGATAAACTGGCAGGGCAATATGACCCTAACCGCCTTCATCATTACCTTCGTCCTGTTCCTTGCGTTCTCGCTGACGTTGCCCAGCGCTGTGACCCGCTCCGACGAACAACACGAGACAATGGAACCCGTGCAGCGCCGCGTGTCTCAGCAGACCGTTCTTCTCCTGGGGTTGGTCGTGGCCTTCATCGCGCCAACCTTCCTTGGTCGTTCCCTGACCTTTGCGCTCTCGCTGGTAGGCCTATACATCATTATGGGTATTGGCCTTAACTTGGTTGTCGGCTATGCCGGGCTGCTCGACCTAGGACACGTTGGTTTCTTCGCCATCGGAGCCTACACCATTGGTCTGTTAACGTCACCGACAATTGTCACCTGTGGCGTTCCTGCCTCAGATGTGCTCGTCCGTGACGTAAACGAGGTGCGGGCCGCGCAAACCCTGGAAATCGAACAACAGTCTGGCGATGCGTTGTTCATAGAAGACCCAGAGGACGACACCTTGCTCCAGCCGCTTTCCTGTAATGTCTGGAACTTTTGGCTGGCGTTGCCTGTCGCCGTCTTTGCAGCCGGGTCCGCCGGCATGGTCCTCGGCATCCCGGTGTTGCGCCTCCGTGGGGACTACCTCGCCATCGTGACGCTCGGCCTCTCGGAGATCATCAGTATCGTGATTGGGGCCAGCACCTTTAGCGATGTATTCGGCTCCGCACAAGGAATTTCCCCTATTCCCAGCCCACAGATCGACATGTCCTTCGTTCGCCCAGAATGGCAGTTCGAGTTCTTCAGCTCCCAGATCTACTATCTGGTCGTCCCAGGGATTCTGTTTGCCGTGTTCATCTCGCAACGTCTCGTCAATAGCCGTGTCGGTCGGGCTTGGCGCTCCATGCGTGCCGACGAGGACGTAGCCGAGGCGATGGGCATTGACCTCGTGCGGTCTAAGCTCTCCGCCTTCGGTATCAGCGCGGCCTTTGCGGGTTTAGGTGGTGCCTTCTTCGGTGCCGGTTTGCAGGGAGCCTTCCCCAACAGCTTCACCTTGCTTGTCTCCATCAACGTGCTGAGTATGATTATCATCGGCGGCTTAGGGTCCATCCCCGGTGTGATCGTCGGTGCGCTTATCCTCGTCGGCTTGCCAGAGATTCTGCGCGAGTTGGATGATTACCGCCTGTTGGTGTTTGGCATGTTGCTCGTGGTGACAATGCTATTGAAGCCCGAAGGCCTCATTCCGCCCCCGGTTCGTAGACTTACAGAACAGGCCTCAACCAACGCAAAGTCGCCGTCCGTTGAACCCGCCACAGGAGACTAGACGATGACAGAGATACTGTTAGACGTACAAGGCATGGTCAAGCGGTTTGGTGGTCTCACCGCCATCCGCTCCGTAGATCTTCAAATCCCGCGTGGCGTGATCGCCAGCCTCATCGGGCCAAACGGTGCCGGGAAGACAACCTTCTTCAACTGCGTGACCGGGCTGTACACCCCCGAAGAAGGCGATGTCGTGTTCAAAGGCAAGTCCATCACCGGGAAACGTGTAGACAAAATCAGCGCGGGCGGTATCACCCGCACCTACCAGAACATCCGCCTGTTTGGTGAAATGACCGCCCTAGAGAATATTCTGGTGGGAATGCACACGCGCATGAACACCAATGTACTCTCCGCTGTCCTCGGCCTGGGGAGTACCCGCGACGAAGAACAACGCGCTATCGACAGGGGGGTAGAGCTGCTAGAGTTCGTTAGCCTCACTGGTGTTGGTGATATGCTCGCCCAGAACCTCCCCTACGGCCACCAACGTCGCCTGGAAATCGCACGGGCGCTGGCCTCCGAACCAGACCTGCTTCTACTAGATGAGCCAACCGCAGGTATGAACCCGCAGGAAACCGATGATATGATTCGCTTCATCAAACGTCTGCGTGACGAGCTTGGCCTTACCATCTTCCTCATCGAGCACGATATGCAGCTCATCATGAATGTGAGTGACCAGATTAGTGTGATGGACTACGGCCAGAAGATCGCCCAGGGAACGCCGAAAGAAATCCAGACCAATCCCAAGGTAATTGAGGCTTATCTCGGTTCCTCTGCCAAAGATAAGGCGCTAGAAGAATTCGACAAGCTGGCCGAGGAGGAAACCCAATGAGCTTGCTTCAACTCAACGATGTACACACCTACTACGGCCAGATTCACGCCATCAAAGGCATTTCACTCACCGTAGAGGAGGGGGAAATCGTCACACTGATTGGCGGTAACGGGGCGGGTAAGACCACCACACTCAATACCATCTCCAGCGTAATTAACGCCCGTGAGGGCGAGGTGTTGCTAAATGGTGAGAACATCACCCACTATCCCCCGCACGTCGTCGTAGAGCGCAATGTGATCCACGTACCCGAGGGCCGCAAGATCTTCACCAAACTCTCCGTTGAAGAAAACCTAACGATGGGGGCTTTCCAGCGCAATGACAATCCCGGCATCAAGCGCGATATGGAGTACGTCTATGAGCTGTTCCCCCGCCTGTTGGAACGGCGACGGCAGTATGGCGGCACCCTCTCCGGCGGTGAGCAGCAGATGCTCGCTATTGGCCGGGCAATCATGGCGCAACCGCGCATCCTACTCATGGATGAGCCGTCAATGGGGCTGGCACCTTTACTCGTACAGCAGATTTTTGACGTGATCGAATACCTCAACAAAGAGCAGAACGCCACAATTCTGCTTGTAGAGCAGAACGCACTCATGGCGCTCGAAGTGGCCGACCGCGCCTACGTGTTGCAGTCTGGGCGCATCACCCACTCCGGCGACGCCAAAGAGCTGCAACAGGACGAGTCCATCATCGAGGCTTACCTCGGCGGTTAGCCCGTCGGCATAATTGGGCGGACAGAATCGTTCGCCGTTTCGTTTTACACAAAATCAAGCGTGTCAGTTGTCGCGTTTTCAACGTCCTTGTAGTAACCACGTGCATTTTTGTCCTCGACTGCCCACGCCAGTTGATACATGCTCTCTTGCGTCATCTGTGTAAGCGTGTCCCGTGGAATGCGTCGCCCAGCCGGACGCTTAAATTTGAAAGGACGCCCGAAGTTCAGGTGAATCGGATAACGGCGAAACTTCTTAATCCCGTCGTCGTACCAACCCTGCGCATAGGACAACGCGGCTGGAACCACCACCGCATCAGCTTTCGAGGCAATGTAAGCCAGCCCGTTTTTGCCCTCCGCCAATCCCTCTGGGTGGCGCGTCCCTTCCGGCGCAACCAGGATCAACTGCCCACTCTGTAATAACGCAATCGACTGTACCAATGCCTGCCGATCCAACGTGTTCCGGTCGATGGTGTAGACCCCCCACCAGCGCAGGAAGAACCCCTTTAACGGGTGTTCGACATTCTCCAACTTAGACATCGGGATCACATACCGATGGTCCACCGCGCCGATGCACAACACTGGGTCAATTGCACTAATGTGGTTCATCATAAGGATCGTGCCGCCTGCCGCCGGGATGTTCTCTGCCCCTGTAATGTGCATATCCCACAACAACCCGAAGCCCAGCGGCTTGAGCAAGCCTTTCATGATCCGCCGCCGCCACGCAATCTGCGGCTGCCGCTGGACATAGCGCTTAACCGGACTTACAGCAGGGGAATGCGTCAAGATTTCTTGCCCTTGAACGGACGTTGCTTCTCATTATGACCAGGAATCAACCGTAGGTCTACCGACGGGTTCTTCATCATGTTTACATCGTGTTCGGTCATGATCTTGTACTGATTTGGCCTCAGGCTCCCCAGCTCAAAGCGGCCAACCGCCGTCCGTTTCAACCGATGTACCGGATACCCCAACATAGACGCTATCCGTCGAATCTGGCGGTTTTTCCCCTCTGTCATCGTGATCTGAAGCGTCGTGATCTTGGGACTGCCGTGCACGACCCGCACCACACACGGGGCCGTTTTGCCTTCTTCCAAGTACACGCCATTTTCCCACTGTTCAATCACATCTTGCGGCGGCTGTCCATGGACCTCAACCTTATAGGTTTTGGTGTGGCGGTAGCGTGGGTGTGTCAGCCGATTCGCCAGGTCGCCATCATTCGTCATGATGACCAGGCCCGTACTCTCCGCGTCCAGGCGGCCCACCATGAACAAATGCCCCTCCAACGGCAGAATCTCGCGCACGGTGGGGCGGTCGTCGTTGGGATGCCCATCATTGGTCGAAATGACATTGATCGGCTTGTGGATCGCAACATAGACTTTTTCCTGCTCAATCTCGATGCGTTGGCCGTCTACCTCGATAATGTCCTTCTCTGGGTCGGCCTTGTCACCCAGGGTAATCCGCTTGCCGTTAACCTTCACCCGGCCTTCTTCGATGATCTTCTCACTCGCACGGCGGGATGCGATATTCGCCTGTGCCATGAGTTTCTGTACACGTTCTTTCACAGCGGTTTTTGCCTGTCAACTCGCTTGCTTGCGACACTGTATTATAGTGTCGCGCACAACGCAAATCTACGGCTTAAGTTCGATCTCAATACGCGGGTTCAGGAAAACAACCATATCCTCAAGGTCGTTAACAGCATTTGTCTCTGGAATCAGCCGGAACTGCACCCGTTCAACACCCATCTCGTAGCTGTTCTCGATGAACCCCGTAATATCGAGGACATCACAGTCCTCAATCTGCCCCAGCAATTCCGCCTCGTCCGACGGCGCATAAGGCGTATCACTGTTGATACGACCGTCAATAACATCGTGATAGATGTTGATTGGCCCAATCGCCTCAAAATCTGTTCCCAGCGTGTCACAATCCACCAGGTCAAGCGTCGCAGCCGCTACACCCTCCGCGGTAGGCGGCAAATAAAATGTAAGGATGGTCTGGATCGGTATATCAATTTGTTCTACCTCGTCCATGTTGATCTCAATCGTGTCGCCAACAAAATACCCGAAGTCGCGCAGGCCCATGTTCGGCCCATCAAAGATGCTGACACTCTGGTTCGCATCCCGATAGGCGACAACCGTATCGTCTGTCTCTATCTGATCCACTAAATCGACAGTTAGCTCATAGTTGCCCTCAGTGGTGCCCTCTTTACCCGCATACCGTGTTGCGATAACCGTGTAGTACCCCGTATACGGAAGCACATAATCAAAGATCGCCGCATCAAATGTACTCAGCGGGTTAATGTCCTCATTATGGGCAATTTCATTGCCATAACCGTCCGTCAGTGCGAGTGACGCATCTGGATTTTCCCCGTCCTCAGCAAACATGCTGATGTCCACGACATCCCCCGCCTCACCCAAGAAAGTGTACGCATCCCAAAAACTGCGGTCGCTGATGTCCTCAAATTGCGTTACGCCGTAGCTGATGAATTTCGTGCGCGGTGTCGCTGATGAATCACCCGGTTGTGCTTCTGTGATTTCCAGCCGGAAGTTGCCAGAATCCAGCGTGTACCGTTGCCGCCACACAGCTGCAACAACCGTATAGGTACCACTCTCCTCCAAGTCTATGTTGCGAAGTTGCGCGTCACGCGAAGTCGGGCTGCGGTCGTCGTTGCGGGCAATCTCACGACCGTTCGGGCCGATGAGAATCAAATAGGTATCTAGCGTGCCTTCGCCTCCCATCGAAACGTCAATGCGCTGCCCCGCCAAACCCTCAAACCTGTAGCTGTGCGCGTAATTGTCTGCGTCAATAAATCCACTCACATCATCACCCAGGGAAATCTCACCGCCCACCACCGCCGGAAAGACAAAACCAAGTTCACCTGTAGCTGCAACACGGACCTCCGGGGTGGGTTGGCGCGTCGGGACGACAGCTCCCTCAAACACCGCAACCGGTGCCGCCGCCGCGCCACACCCGGCCAAAAATAGACCCGCCAACAGCATCCACATATGTTGTCTCACCTGCATTGCCGATCCTTCCCATGCGTTCATCCCTTAGCCATCGATTGTAGGGGGAAACCATCATCCGTGCGAACTGAAAGACGGGCAACTCCCCAGGGAAGTTACCCGTCTGTTTGCTACCTGTAGGCTAAGGGTTACTCTGCCTCAGCGTCCAACATCGCCTGCTGCTCTGCGATCAATTCCTCAGTGCATTCCAACCCGGCGAGGAACTCCCCAGCCGCCGCAGCCATATCCGCTTCTTCCATCATCATACGCCCGGCCATAGTTGCCTCGCCGTCCTCAACGATGGTCCCCGCCACATCAAGTAGCTCCTGCGGCACCGTCACATTCTGAGCAGCAGCAGCGTCCAAGTTAACAACGAGGTCAGTTGCCGCTTGGCGGCTGATGCTCGTCGCTGCAATGTCCAGCTCACCGTTCAGGTAGGCCACAGCCATCCGGCCAGAGTCTACACCCTCCTGGTAGTAGTCCAAGCCCTGTGCCAGTACCGCACCGCGTAGGCCACTGGACGGGTCACTCACCACTAGCGGGATCTCATTCTCATTTGCAACCGCTACCAGTCCTTCCAACCCAGCAACCACCGTGCTGTCCGTGCCGATGAAGTACACGTCCACACCTTGCGATGCAAGCGCCTCGGCTGCTGTCGGCACCTCGGATGAGTTGGCAACCTCCTGAATCTCCATGTTCAGGCCCAGTTCCTCCATAATCGGCACAATCGCCTCGGTATTCGCGACCGAGTTGGCCTCAGCAGAGTTGTAGATGTAGCCGACGTTCACAGCATCCGGCACCACCTCAAAAATCAGCGGCACCGTCTGGTCGAATGGCGCAAACGCCTGTGACCCTGTGATCCATGCCGGCTTGATGCAGGACGCTTCAGCCACACCAGCCGCATACGGGCTGGTCACAGAGCTAAAGAAGATCGGTGTCGGGTTGTCGTCCGCGAAGTCGCTCGTGACGTTGAACGCGGCCTGCAACGCGGGCGTGCTGATCGCCATAATGATATCCACGCCCTCATCAAACACGAAGTTCTCCGCAATCGTGTTCATCGCGGCAATCTCGCCCTCACCACTAGCAATCAGTAGCTCGACAGTCTCACCGTCAACGTAGCCAGCCGCCGCCAGTGTGTCCACGATACCCTGCTCGTTAGCGTCCAACGCCGGGTGAGACACAAACTTGAAAATGCCAACCTTCGGCAGTTCCTCATCCTGCGCGAAGGCCGGGATGCTGAAGACACCCGCGACCAACGTCACGATCAGAACAAAAGACAATTTACGCATGGAAACTCCTCTTTATACAAATGTCGTTTTTGGTTAGAACAACAGGCGATAACCGCCTGACGGTTCACTAGTTAAGGTTTAGGTTGATGTTGTCGTCCGAAAAGAATTAGCCAATAAGCTCGCACAGTAAAAGATTCTTATAGCTCACATCGCACGTTGTAAGTGACAAACCAAACAACTTTTCACTAGGATAAAAGCGCCCTGTCGGAAAGCATAGCATCTTGCTTCAACGCCCGGAACCGACCAATCAGGTCGTCCGCGCCGATGCCCTCATGCTCCGCACCGCTGATCTGGTCAATGACCTCACCGCGATTCATCATCACGATACGATTTCCCACGCTGCACGCCTGCTGCATACTGTGCGTGATCATAATGACTGTGAGCTGATATGTCTCTGCCAGTCGCACCGTCAAATCAATAATCTGCGCGGCGGCGTTCGGGTCCAGTGCCGCAGTGTGCTCGTCCAACAGCAACAGCTTAGGTTGGGTGAGTGTCGCCATTAACAGCGTCACCGCCTGCCGCTGCCCACCACTGAGCATCGACACATCCGTATTGAGTCGATCCTCCAGCTTCATATCGAAGTCGCGCAGGCGCTCGTAGAACTCATCGTGCTTGTCCCGCCTATACCCCGGAGCCAACGCCGGACGCCGTCCCCGCAACGACGCCAAAGACAGGTTCTCGAACACGGTCAAGCCTGGGCAAGTCCCTAGGCTCGGGTTCTGGAATACACGCCCAATATACTGCGAACGCCGATGCTCGGGCCAGTCCGTAATGTCCTGCTCATCCAGCAATACCCGCCCCTGGCCGACCTCAATCGTCCCCGCGACAATGTTAAACAACGTGGACTTTCCCGCACCGTTCGCCCCGATGACGGTCACGAAATCACCCTGCGGCACATCCAACGAGACACCCCGCAACGCCCGCACCTCCGACGCCGCCCCCCGGTTGAATGTGACCGATGTGTTGTCAAGCTGCAACATCAGGCGGCCTCCCTCTGCTTACGGTCTTGCCGTTGTCGCCATGCCTTCCACCTCTGCGAGATATTCGGCGCAGCCAGCGCCAGCAACACCACCAACGAGCTAACCAAGCGCACGTCAGACGCTTGCAGGTCCAGCGCCGCAAACACCCACGCCCGCGACACATCAAAGATGACCATCCCCGCACCTGCTGCCACAATCGCCTGCCCAACGCTTTTAGGACGCAGCAACACCTCACCGATCATCACCGCCGCCAACCCGCGAATAATCATGCCGATCCCCATCTGCACGTCCGCGAAACCCAACTGCTGCACTGCCAGACCGCCAGCTAACCCGGCGAGACCGTTAGAGATCATCAGCCCCAACACGACCATCACCTTGTCGTTGACACCCAACGCCCGCACCATCTGTTTGTTTCGGCCAGAGGCACGCAATGTCAGGCCGATCTCGGTGTGCATAAACCAGTTGAGTAGCCCCATCACCACCGCGACCACAACCAGAAATACCACCACCTCAACCATATTGTTCGACTGCCGCCGCGCCTCCGGTCCCAATACGTTGATAACGAACTCGCGCATTCCAGGCTCATACGGTGTGAGAATTGTGCGCTCGTTCAACAGCGGGATATTGCTCGTTCCCATCGTGCGTAACGTGATTGTATACGCCCCCGTCGCCACGATGATGCTCGCGAGCAACCCCTCAATCTTAAACATGACATGGATCATCGCCGTCACCATCCCAGTGAGCGCCCCCGCCATAAATGACGCCAACAGCGTCCACTCCGCCGCAATACCGTAGGTCGCAATGAGCGTCGCAGCCACTGCCCCGCCGATTGGGTATGAGCCGTCTACCGAGAGATCCGGGAAGTTCAACACCCGGAACGTCATGTACACACTCACACCCACCAACGACAACGCCAGCCCTTGCCCCACCGCACCAATGTTGACATTCGATACGGCCATAATCGTCCCGGTGATGATGCCAACAACCAGAAATCGCAACAGGAACCCCGCGAATGAGGAAACTCTGGGTGAACGCGCATCACCCGTTGTTGTTGTTTCCGTTGTTGCGACGGAATCAGAAACAGCCATAAACTTTATTCCGTAACTTTGTGTTTATTTTAGCAGAACCTGAAAAAATACCGTGCATAATATAACACATCCTGCGAGGCTGTCACGTCATTCCTGCCCTTCTTTTTCGTTGTTAATCTTGCACGTCACGTTCGTTTTGTTGATTCCTCCTCAATTCCCACCTAAAATCAAAATACTATAGGCTAAATTTAGAATGCCACCCTCATGAAACAGTGGATTTATCCCGAATCTGTAACCGTCCCTGATGATTTGCAAAACGCCGTCAGCGGTCATCCCGTTGTTGCAGAAACCCTCTACCGCCGTGGCGTTGTAACGGTAGCGGGGGCGCAGCAGTTTATGTATTGGCACCACTATCGTCCGGCCTCACCGAACGACCTGCCGGATATGGACCGCGCTGTCGAACGGGTCAAACGTGCGATTCGTGATCGTGAGTTGATCTGCATCTGGGGCGATTTCGACGTAGACGGCCAAACATCAACCGCCTTGCTTGTTTCCGCGCTTAAGGTCATGGGGGCGTCTGTAATCTCTTATATCCCACAACGCCTCAAAGAGGGTCACGGGATGCTCGTTGACGCTGTCAAACGGGTCATAGACGGTGGCGTCAGTTTAATCCTAACCTGCGATACAGGTGTCACCGAACACGAGGCGATCAACTACGCCAATACTTGCGACGTAGATGTGGTCATCACAGACCACCACAAACTGCCGAAAATCCTGCCGGATGCTTTTGCCACCGTCAACCCACGCCGCACCCCACCCGGCCATCCCCTGCGCGATCTCCCCGGTGTGGGTGTCGCGTACAAGCTGATCGAAGCCCTTGCGCCCAACGGCTACGACCTGACCCCACTGCTAGACCTAGTTGCCCTCGGCATCGTGGCCGATGTAGCCGTGCAACGCGGTGATACGCGCTATCTGCTCCAACGTGGGCTTGCAACCCTCGCCAACACCCAACGCCTCGGCCTCCAAGTCATGATGGACTATGCCGAGGTGAATCCCGTCGATGTCAACGAGGACGATATCGCCTTCCGTCTCGCCCCGCGCCTCAACGCCATTGGACGCCTCGGTGATGCCAACCCCACCACCGAACTTCTAACAACCCGCAGCCTGGAACGCGCCCGCCTGCTCGCCAACCAACTAGAAGGCTTAAACGCCGAACGCCAACGCCTCTCCGAAGAAGTATGGCAGGGGGTACAAGCCGCCCTGGACCGTGAACCGTATCTACTCAAACATGCGGCGCTCGTTGTCGGTCATCCCACATGGCATACAGGCGTCGTCGGGATTGTTGCGAACAAGTGCGTAGAGCGTTACGACCGTCCCGCCCTGCTACTCGCTACCCCGCCGGACGGTCTGGCACGTGGGTCCGCCCGTTCTGTCGCCGGGGTAGACATCACCGAGGCCATTGCCGCCAATGCAGACATCCTCGAAGGCTACGGCGGTCATACCATGGCCGCCGGGGTCACCCTCAAACACAAGGACATTGACGCCTTTCGTCGTGGCCTATCCGAGCAAGTTATGGCCCAGCGGTCACAGGCGGACCTCACACCAACCCTCACCGTTGACCGCGAGATGAAGCTAACCGAGCTAGATATGGCCCTCGTGGATGATGTCGCCCGTATCGCTCCCTTCGGAGCTGGAAACCCGCCGCTCGTGTTTACCACCCGTGGCCTCACAATCAAAAACCAGCGACAACTCGGGCGCGACGGCAAACACCAGAAGCTCACCGTTGAGGACGATCTTGGCAACTTGCAAACCGTCGTCTGGTGGAATGCCGACACCCTCCCAACAGGTCGCTTCGACCTCGCCTACACCGTCCGCAAGAACACATTTCGCGGCAACACTGAGGTCTTGGTGGAGTGGTTGGATTATCAACAGACCGAATTAGCATCCGATACAGCCGCCCCCCTTGACTTTGAGCTGATTGACCATCGCGCTACCGCAGACCCATTAGCAACCCTACACGAGATACAATTTCAGGAAAGCAACGGCCTTGTTATCTGGTCAGAGGTTATATCACTCAATCATGCCGAAAGCGCACACCGCTTGGCCCTATCCCCCTGTGACGCATTAACCGTCTGGACGGTGCCACCGTCCGGGATCGCTTGGCGTGATGTCCTCGACACCGTAAAGGCGAAACGTGTCTACTTATTCGCCAATGATCCTGGCATGGACAACGCACAATCGTTCCTTGCACGCCTTGGGGGGGCTGCCAAACACGTCCTCAACACCCGTGGCGGTCAGGTCGAGCTGGCCGAACTCGCCGCTGTCACCGCCCAACGCGAATCTGCCGTGCATCTCGGCTTACTATGGTTCGCTGCCCGTGGTGATCTCGGCGTGAAGGTCCATAGCGACGACCTCGTAGAACTCTCACCGCATAATGAACAAAAAACCCCCTTAGCGTCGGTCCACCTGGAGCGCCTACGTCTGGTTCTCGCGGAAAGTGCCGCCTACCGCGCCTATTGGCAACGTGCCGCCCCAGATCAACTGAAGAAATAGACAGCAATAACCCACAAGGATATAGAAATGGACGAGATTTTAATCAACCTGGACGACTACGAGCGCGTCGCCGCCGAACGCATGACCACCAATGCTTTTAGCTACTACGTCGGCGGTGCCGATGATGAGGTGTCCCTGCGTGAGAACCGTGCCGCCTTCGAGCGTGTGAAACTGGCCCCTCGTATGCTTGTAAATGTCACCATCCGCGACACGTCCACCAAGATCCTCGGCCAGCACGTTGGGTTTCCCGTGGTTGTCGCGCCAATGGCAATGATGAAGCTCGCCCATACCGACGGCGAACTGGCAGTGGCGCGTGCGGCGGGGATACACAACGTCCCAATGGCCCTCAGTACACTCTCAACCGTCCGCCTGGAAAACGTCGCTGCGGCGGCAACCGCGCCCATGTGGTTCCAAATTTACGTTTACCGGGACCGCGAGATTACCCGCCGCATGGTCCAACGGGCCGAGGCATCCGGCTACACTGCCCTAGTTCTCACAGTAGATGTCGCCGTCGCGGGCAATCGTGAGCGCGATGTCCGCAACCGTTTCAAGCTCCCCAAGGGTATTCAGTTGGAGAACGTCACCGAGTACGCCCTGGAAAATATGGAGGACGCCGAAGACGACTCCGCCATTGCCGCCTATGCTGTCAAACAGCTTGATCCCGGCATCACCTGGAAAGACCTGGACTGGTTAACGGGCATTTCCTCGCTGCCGATTCTTGTAAAAGGCATCCTGCGCCCGGACGACGCCCGCCGCGCAATGGACCACGGTGCAGCGGGTGTTGTGATCTCCAACCACGGCGGACGCCAACTAGACACCACCCCCGCCGCTATCGAGGTGTTGCCGCGCATCATAGACGAATTAGGGTTCGCAGGGGATGTGCTCATTGATGGCGGCGTGCGTCGTGGAACAGATATCCTCAAGGCCGTCGCGATGGGGGCCAAGGGCGTCATGCTCGGACGCCCCGCCTTATGGGGCCTGGCTGTAAATGGTGAAGCAGGTGCCACCGATGTTCTAAGCATCCTCAAAACGGAGTTTGACCGCGCCCTGGCCCTCACGGGTTGCACCAAAGTCAGCGACATCACCCCTGACCTCATCTACAGCTAAAACTGCACCTCCGCAATCTGCCCAAAGTCCAGGTCAATCTCGCCCCCGTCCGGCTCAATGTCGGTCGGGGCGTCCGCATCAAACAACCCGTCAAATGCCCCGGCCTGCACATCATCCCAGCACAACGTCCGATAAACACAGTACCGACACACCCGGTCTTTTTCCCCCATACCGACCTGCGGAAACGCCTGCTCTGCCTCAATCTCCGTAATGGTGGTGGTTAGCTGCTGCTCATCCGCTTCAAACGCATCTTGCGTATACGTGAACCGCTCCGGTTCGGTAGG
>CAYWZS010000108.1:0-15275 GCA_964462905.1 uncultured Anaerolineaceae bacterium | reverse complement strand
GCCCACGGCATCCGCAACGCCACCCAGGTCACGGTTGCGCCGACGGGAACCCGTGCCACGGTCGCAGGCTGTGAGGGCTACGGCTGTGAACCCGTGTTCGCGCTGGCTTACACCCGCTACGTCGTGGACACCGAACACCCAGACCATGAGAAGATCGCGCTGCAATACACCTCGCCTCTGTTCGAGGATGGGCTGCGCGCCGCCGGATACAGCAATGAGCAAGTTGAGGACATCTCGCGCCGGGTTGGGGATGAGGGCACCTGCCAGACCCTCGATGACCTGTCTGATGAGATTCGTCATACCTTCGTTGTCTCGTCGGACATCACACCAGAGGAACATGTGCGGATGCAGGCGGCACTCCAGCCCTTCGTGGACAGCAGCATCTCCAAGACGATCAACATGCCTGCGACTGCCACGCTAGAGGATGTGGAGACGGCTTACATGCTGGCCTGGGAACTCGGCTGCAAGGGCCTGACGGTCTACGTCACCGGGTCGCGCAGCGAGGTCGTGTTAGAGACCAAAGCCACCAAGAACAAGAAGGACGGCGTTGCCCCGGCAGAGACCGCAGCGGAGATGCCGACGGAGACGGTGTTCATGTTCAACGAGGAGAAGGCCCCGCGCCCTGTAGAACTCGTAGGCCGCACCTACCGCACTGTTTCGCCAGCCGGCACTGCTTATATCACTGTGAACGACAGCGGTAGGTACGAAGGCCAGCCCTTCGAGGTGTTCATTAACACGTCCAAGGCTGGGTCAGAAATCGCCGCCATCTCCGAGAGCATGGGCCGCCTGATCTCGCTCATCCTGCGGATCAAGTCTCCGGTTAGCCCGCGCGACCGTTTGAAGGAGGTTGTGCGCCAGTTGAACGGCATCGGTGCCGGGCGGCAGATGGGCTTTGGCCCCAACCGCATCGCCTCCTTCCCCGATGCCATCGCACAGACACTTGACCGCTACATGGAACAGTTGGAAAGTGAGCTGGCCCACGGGACCAACGGCAATGGGAACGGTCACACCGAGAACGCGTTGCAGATGCCGCTGGAACTGAAGGTGGAGAGCAACGGCCACGCCCAGACTATCGGCGACATCTGCCCGGAGTGTGGTGCCGCGACACTACTCAAGGAGGAAGGCTGTGTAAGCTGCCACTCCTGCGGCTACGCGGAGTGCTAGAGAAGTAATACGCGGGGGGGGGAGCTTACGTCCATCCCCATCTCTTACCCTTCGATCCACCGCATTAAACAGCGGAAGTTGAAAAGGCTTCTCGCCGTTGAGAAGCCTTGCTTTTTTCTGCCTGGTAGACAGCCTATTCTGCGTTGGGATCTGCCAACGGGAAGCGGAACACACACGTATCATCCGCGCCGCGCTGCACCGTATTACACCGCACTAGCAAATCATCGTCCCAGAACACATCGAACGTCGCAAACGTGCCGTCATCGGAACGCCAGTGGAACAAGGCAGTGTTCGACAACGCCTCAAACCCCTCCGCATTCTCGCAGGCGTCCGGCAGTTCAGGTGTACTGTTCAACAGTTGGATACGGTAACAGGTGTCCGCCGCAATCGTGTCACCGGGGACACGATCCCCGTCGAAGTCGTCTGCGCCAGCCCCGCGCTCACCACGTACAAACGTTAAACGTCCCAGTTGTGTAAGCGGGTATTCGCTGCGATTGTGGATCACAAACAACTCACCGTTGTAGGTAAGCTGCACCTCGGCGTTTTCACGCGGGACGTTAAGCGTCGGCGGTGAATCTGGCCCAGTCCCGCCAACCGCCTCCATCAGTCCCAGCGGGTCATCCAGCCCGAACACGTAAAACGCACCGCCACCTAACAACGCCAACAACAGCACCACCACCAAGAGACCACCCCGACCGTTGCCGCCTGTGTTTACAGTGGCCGCTGACGGTACAGGTTGTGCCGCCAGTGGGATAGAGGCTGCGGCCTGCGGGTCCTCCACATGAATCTCCGCCTCCTGGGTGGCGATGGGACTCGGACGTGGTGAGGAGATAGCAGCCGGGTCCGGCTGGGTAGTTGGTGGTTCCACAGCCGGCTGTGTGGCAGTCTCCAGCGGCGCAGCCACCACCAACGCATTGTCCTTGCCCACCCCTAGCCCATAGGCCGCCGCAATTTCTTCAACGAAGGCACTCACGGACTCATGCCGTTCTTCCGGCTCCTTCGCTAACGCCTGCAATATCGCCTCATCCGCGCCTACCGGGATGTTGGCATTGTACTTGCTGGGTTTGTCCGGCGTGTCGCTCACATGTGCCAGCGCAATCTCCATCGGCGTCTCGCCGTCGAAGGGCGTTCGGTTGGTGAGCATCTCATAGGTGATGCACGCCAGCGCGTACAGGTCCGACGCGGGGACCGCCTGTTGTGAGGCGACCGCCTGCTCTGGCGCAATGTAGCGCGGGGTGCCGAAGGCCGTCCCCATCGTCTTGTCATCGTTGACCATTACCAGGCCGAAGTCCGTCAGGACTGCTGTGTCGTCTGGCTTGAGCAGCACGTTAGAGGGTTTAATGTCACGGTGGATCATCCCGCGTGCGTGCGAATAGTCCAGCGCCGAGGCCACCTGCCGCAGGATGTGCAGGCTACGCTCAACCGGCATGATCTCGCCATTCATGCGCAACGTCTTGAGCGCCTTAAGCAGATCCCCCCCAGGGACAAACTGCATCACCTGGAAGTAGGCGTTATGCTCGCGCCCGTATGCCCATATTGTGATGATGTTGGGATGTTCCATTTGTGCTACAGAACGTGCCTCGCGCTCAAACCGCTGGATGATCGTCTCATCCACCCATTCCTGGTTGAGGTCCAGCACCTTAACCGCTGCTTGGCGGTTTAGCTTCTCATCGCGCCCCAGGTAAACCCGCGCCATCCCGCCTACCGCGACAATATCCTCCAGAAAATAGTCGCCCATTTTCAGGTTTAGAAATTTGTCGTTTGCGTTATTGCTCATGATCCGGCCCCTGTGCGCTGCGTGAAAATAAAAAATACGGGTGCTGTTGTCGTTGGTCTACATCCCGCTACTGATTCGCGCCCTCATCGCCGTTGTTTCCTGGGCCGCACGCACTAGCTCCCCAGAATGCCGAGGTCGCGAGCTTCATCGTCAGACAGCGTCTTGCCGAACTTTACGTTCAGCTCCACATCGCCGAGGTTATCCAGGCTAAAGAGATCATCGGCGGCGCTTTCGTCCATGCTGCCTAGTTGGTCCAGGAAACTCGGGTCAAACTCATCGTCGGAGATTGCGTCCATGTGAACGGCCTCAATCGCGGGTGCATCAGACACAAACTCGGCGGCACGCTCTAGGGCGACAGGCTCCTCGTCCTCAAGCAAGTTCACACGGGGTGCGGCTATCGTGCGGCGTGGCAGTTCATCCGTTGCACGCGGGTCTGGCTGCTTCAGGCGTAACATGAACGCCTCCGCGCCCAACAGGGCAATGAGGTCCATCGCAGCCGTACGGCCCAGGCGGTTCACCATCCCGAACTCGCGCTGGCCCTTCTCGCCGTGGTACGCGATACATAATAGGTGGTGCAAGCCCACCGACAGCGTATAGACATCGCGGTGGTCGCCGTCGTAGAACCCTAACACATTGGAGTCCCCACCCACCAACTCGCGCATCCCAATATTGGACTGAATACTGGGCAGCAGCGCACTCGCGACCTCGTCGCGGTCCATGAAGTTGTCCGCGCCACGCTCCAACGTGATAGACCCGTCGCGCCCCAACAGCATAATCGACATCGCCCCCAGGTCCACAAGCAACTGGTCAATAATTGCCCCCGCCCGGTCCAAGTCAATATCCGGGACAGGCCCATATTCTTTCGACACACTTCCACTGACGCCTTCCGCCTTGCGGAGTGCCTCGAACAAATCTATACGACGCATTCCCGCGAAGATCACCTGGGAGAAGGTCGTCACGTCAATCGGGCGTTGAAGGTAGACGAACCCACGTTCGCGCTGCTCGGTAAGGTCCATCATCGGGTCGGTTTCGTCCGCCAATAGCAGAATACCAATGTCGGCTTTGATCTGTTGCGACTGCTCTACGAAGGTCATCGAGGACATATCCTCAAGGTCTAAGGCGGAGACAATCAGGTCGCCGCCCCCCAGTTGGATTTCTTCCAGGGCCTCAGCAGCGGTCGGCACGTCAATCTGACGACAGGCATACTCGGAAATATCAATTGTCGCGTGGACCAAACGGGCGACTGTGCCCGTGGGGTCAACCGTGATGATACGGGGTAGAGATGGCATCGGCTCGCGTTCCGTATAAATTACAAGTCAGGGAAAGGTTAAAATGCGGTTATGAGTATAAACCGTTTGCGGAAACTTTGCACGGAGAATCCTCCACTTTTTTCGCAGTTCCCAGCGGACACAATCACTGATTTGCCCACAGCTTTAGGGTACACTGATATACACACCAAAAGTATAAATATTTTCCGAAAAAGGGGAAAACCGTAAATGCCAGCGACAATCATTGACGGAAAAGGGGTCGCCAACCACTATCGTCAGCAAATTGCAGCCGATGCCGCCGCCTTTGTTGAGGCATATGGCCACCCACCCGGCCTGGGCGTCGTCCTTGTGGGGGAAAACGCCGCCAGCCAAACCTACGTGCGTATGAAGCAACGCGCCTGCGCGGAAGTTGGCCTCCACTCCGTCCGCGAGGATTTACCGCAGACGACGACTACCGAGGATGTTGTCGCTGTTGTCCGTCAGATGAACGCTGACGCTGCAATTCACGGCATTTTGGTCCAGTTGCCACTCCCACCCCAGGTCGATGAGGAGGCCGTGCTGAGGGAAATTTCACTGGACAAAGATGCGGATGGCATCCACCCCCTTAACATGGGCCTGCTGGCCCTCAAAGGGCGGGACCCGCTCTTTACCCCCGCTACCCCCACCGGCATTATGCTCATGTTCGCGTATCACGACATCTCGCTGGAGGGCAAAAGCGCCGTCGTTATTGGCCGCAGCAACATCGTTGGGATGCCCATGTCCCTATTGCTCACCCGCGCCAATGCCACCGTTACCCTTGCCCACAGCCGCACCCAGAACATCGCCGACATCGTTCGCACAGCGGATATTGTCGTCGCCGCCGCAGGCCGGGCGGGGTATGTCCTCGCAGACTGGATCAAACCCGGTGCTGTGGTTATAGACGTGGGGACCAACCGCGTAGACGCCCCCGGCACCAAGCGCGGTTACAAGCTCGTGGGGGATGTACAGTTCGACAAAACCCTGGAAGTTGCTGGATACATCACAAAAGTCCCTGGCGGCGTCGGCCCTATGACCATCACCGCTCTGCTATACAACACTATGCGTGCCGCCGAGCGTATTGCCACACAACCCAAAGCATAGTGCTTTAGATCGCGTTATAATGCTGTTGGGCTGTCGTTGGGGCAGCCCCCCCCGTTGGATGCTACCCGTAAAGACAGGATTGATCGTGTATGCCTGAGACGGAAAAAGACCCCCACGCCGAAACCACACAGCAAACCCCACCGCCCAAGCGGGAGCGTGCGGCTTGGTTGGATGGCCTGATTGCCACCATCACCCTCAAGCGGGCGCGGCACTGGTACCGCAAGCGTACCCCTTTCGGGCGTCGTGCGCCGAAACAGTGGACCCGCCCCGAACCGGAGAAAGCCTACCAAGAGGCGCTCTACTGGGAGGGGTTCATCGCCCCGAACTTCTGGGACGATGACGACCTCACCGAATATCCCAAGATCATGCAAGACCTCGATGACCTAGATGAATACCTACTGCCAGCCTTCTGGGAGTACAACCAACGGGCAACCTACTACCAGCGCAACTACTTCTTCTACCAATGGATTTTCATCATCGGGGCCTTCATGGCAACCGCCTTTGGTGCCCTCACCACCTATTTCACCGCCGATGAAGGGGTCACTGTGACCTTCCTGGGAACTGCTTATGAAGATGTAAAGCTATTGGGCATCCAGCTCAACTATTCGATGGACACGATGTTCAGCCTCTTTACAACCATCGTTAGTGCTATCACCAGCTACTTCACCCTGCTCAGTAACCAGGGTGAGCCGCGTAAACGCTGGGCCAACTACCGCCGCCTGACAGAGGAACTGCGAATGTTGTACTTCAAATTTATCTCACGCCTCCCCCCCTACGACCAGAAAAATCGTGTCGATAAGCTACGCCACCGTGTGATCGAAATCCGTGAACGGGAGCCTTCTTCTAGTGCGTAAAGCAAACAGCATCCCCAAGATTGACGATGAACGCGCCGCTGAAGTCCGGCGCTCCCAGGGTCCGCTAGACAACCAAACGTCTGCCGTACTCACACGCATCTACCTGGAACGGCGGCTAAAGTACCAGCAAGACTACTACCGCGCCAAAGAGCGTGAATACCTCGATAGCTCCGATGTGGCCTTCCGTGCCGGGGCCATCATCATGTCTATCACCTCCGTGTTGGCTGCGGTGGGCATCAACGACACCGCCCCGACATCGCTCCGCCTGCTCACCGCGATTCTCCCGGCAGCGGCGGCCCTGGTTGCCTCGTTCCGTTCTCTATATCAGTGGGACCAACAGGCACAGTTGTTCAAAGACACCGCGCTTGGCCTGGAACGCGCCAAACTCGTCCTACCAGACCTGGACCAGGTCGATACTGAGATCGCCGCCAAGGTGTTCCCGGAGTTGGTCGCAACCACCGAGTTAGTCTTTGAGGATGAGGTGAGCCAGTGGGGTCAAATTGCCCTGGGCGATGAGGACAAGGCATCCGAAAGTGATGCCAATATCGAGGCCTTTGCCCGTGAATATGGGCTGGATGTGTTCGATGCTGATGGCAACCTGGACAAGGCGAAAATCGGTTCTTTCAAAGATATTCTCGCCGTGTCACAGTCCTCTGGCGTTCGCAAGACAAGTGTCACTGTCGAGTATCCGGCAGTCGGCGCAGGCAAGGCAGACGCACCTGATGACGGAGATGAAGCTGTCATCGAGAACGAAGCCGACCCGCCCACCGAATCTAAGAGCGATACGGTAAACGAGTCCGACGAAACCGACGCCCAGGGCTAACGCCGCTGATACGTCACAACCATCGCTGGGATTGCCGCCGCCGCCGCGACAACGTGTACCACCGCCAGGATAATGCGGTCATCTGTGGCAATCCCAGGCTGTAATACCGTACCAAAGGACAAGATTAGCCCGACAATACCGACGATAATGTAGTTGCGAATCGCTTTTTCACCACCCGCACGCATCATAAATATGAAGATAAACGCCCCAAGAATCGTGAACACCGCCGCCGCCACCCCGTATTGAATTGCGATCACGGGCTGCAAATCACCCGTTTGTGGGTTCGGCGTCATCGGTGGGCCGAAGATCGCATTCACAATCAACCCGTAAATCAGGGAAACCACTGCCGCCGCCCCAATCCCCGCCAGCCCAGCAGTCGTGGCCTTGCCCCAGCTAAACGGGATTCCCCCGGCCTTTGCTACATCTGCCATGATATAAAACTCCTGTGATTACAGAAACATCATCCAAATGGTATCGCAAAACACCTATTTTGGCTTCACCTAAATTCACAGCAACATCATCACAAACGAAATACCCTCAGCCAGAATGTCGCTCTGCACACGGCAGATTCGCACTTAGGCGTCCGGCGTGACGGCGTAGACCATGCGGTAGTGTGCGCCGTCGTCCGTGAACTCGTGGACCTGTGCGACATCGGCAATGCTGCTCTCATCCACCACCAGTTGACCCAGCTTGTCGTCGTCACCTCGAAATAGGTTGCCCTCGTCGCTCTCCCACAACACCACCACGTTTTTACCCGTCAAACCGCTGATCGCAAAGCCGAAATCCGCATAGGCTGGCACGTCAATCTCGCCTGCCGTCGTCCGCATCTTGTTCGTGCGGAAGTTGTAGAAGTTCGTCCAGTCCTCCAGCTTGAGGTCCACCGCCCACCGATAGCCCGTGTCCTCCCAGTGGAACATCACCTTATCGTTAAACTTGATGACGATCTCATCCCCGTCGAGTTCTTGGTTCTTCAGGCACTCTAACGAGATAATCTCCAACGTATACGGCATGGTCATTTGCTCCTGTTATCATAAAGCGCGTTGCTGAAATTATAACGACTGCCCGCCCGATTGCGAGTTGGTCTATAGCAAGGGGGAGCGGCTCGTTATAATAATGCCATCTGTCCACACACGCGAAAAACAATATGTCCTCACTTCCCAACAAACCTATCATCTACGAGATCAACACCGGCGTCTGGCTGACGGCCCTCAGCCGTAAGTACGGCAAGACAATGACGCTCCGCACCGTGCCAGACAAAGAGCTAGATGTGATTGCGAACGCCGGGTTTAACACTGTCTGGCTGATGGGCGCGTGGGAGCGTAGCCCCGCCGCACGGCGCAGCGCCCTAAACTACGTTCACGAGTATCGCCCTGCCCTCCCAGACATGACCGACGCCGATGTCAGCGGGTCACCCTACGCGATCTACCGCTACGAGGTAGACCCAGACATGGGCGGTCGCCGGGGGATGGCCGCCCTGCGCCAACGGTTGTCCAAACGTGGCCTGTCGCTCCTGCTGGACTTCGTGCCGAACCACATGTCCACCGACACCCTCTGGATTCACGATTTCCCCGGCTTTTTCGTCCAGGGCACGCCGGGCGACTACCGTCGTGATGACTTCAGTATCTTCCGCGCACGGGACGGTTGGGGCCGCACCCTCTACGTTTGCCGGGGCCGCGACCCCTACTTCCCGGCGTGGATCGACACCGCCCAACTCAACGCCTTTAACATGGACCTGCGCGCCTTCGTCGTTGATACCCTGCTGGAAATCGCCGCCCAGTGTGACGGCGTGCGCTGTGACATGGCGATGCTTATGACCAACCGCATATTCGAGCAAACTTGGAACCACTACGTCACAGACATGCCCCGCAGCGAATATTGGCGCGACATCATCCCCACCGTGAAGGACCACTACCCAGAGTTCACCTTCATCGCTGAGGTCTACTGGGACATGGAATACGAACTCCAACAACAGGGTTTCGACTACACTTACGACAAACGCCTCTACGACCGCCTGGTCGAGGGCGACCCGGAAAAGGTCCGCACGCACCTACTCGCCGACCTGGGCTTCCAGCAACGGGCGGTGCGCTTCCTGGAAAACCACGACGAACCCCGTGCCGCCGCCGCCCTGGGGATTGCGCGGCAGGTGGCCTCAGCAGTCCTCGCCCTGACCTTGCCGGGGGCGCTGTTGCTGTTCGACGGCCAACTCACCGGGAGCAAGGTCAAGCTACCCGTGCAACTCGGACGTGCGCCCGATGAACCCGTGGACTCAGGGCTACAAACCTTCTATGACAAGCTCCTGAGGGACCTCAACGAATCAATCTATGTTGATGGCGAGTGGGAACTGCTCGACCTACAACCTTCCTGGGACGAATACCCCACCAGCTACAACCTTATCGCCCACGGGTGGCAGGGTGAGGCCGACTACCGTGTGATCGTGGTGAACCTCAGCGCCGAAACCGCCTTGGGCGTCATCCAGCTTAACCGCTGGGAGAAGCTCGAACGCGGCGACTGGGTACTGGAAGATGTCATCAGCGACGAGAGCTATGAGCGCACCGGGACCGAACTCGTCAACGACGGGCTGTACATCTCGCTGCCACCGCACGGCTTCCACCTGTTCCGCTTCCAGCCAATCCCGCCGTCCCTGCCGGACGCACTAGATACCGAGACCGACGCCCCACCGGAAAAAACACCACCACCGGCTACCCCCACCAGACCCACCCCGGCGCACCTCAAAACATAGAAATTCCCCAAGCTACACCCGCGCCGCCGTTAACCCCCACGTAGCCACACCACACGCCCAAGGTGCGAAAGTGGTTGCTACGTTGGTGTTTGGTGTGTACACTCTGAACACGTTAAGCATTAATCATGTCTGGGAAGGCTGCGAAAAACCATGCGAGTCATTGGGAGTGCGTTCGGGTTCTTGGGCCGTCTGTTGCGCGGTTTCGGAAGCATCATCTGGCGCTTTATGGTGATCTTCTCCTTTATCGTCAACATCATTCTCGTTGGGGTGATTGTGGTGTTGGGGGTGTTTATCTTTAACATCAAAAACGACGTGGCCGACCCGCTGCTCAAGGGCCTACACAGTAGTTTCGTCGGCTTAGATCAAGCCACGATTGACTGGACCATCCCAGTACGCGACAGCGTAGACGCCACCTTTGACCTACCCCTGGCGCAAAACACTGTCGTCGTCCTCACAGAAGATGTCCCGCTGACCGTCTCCGCCAATATCTCCGGCCCGGTGAGCATCACCAATGCCACAGTCGCGCTTACACTGCCGGAGGGGACGAATCTCCCGGTTGCGCTGGACCTCATCGTCCCGGTAGATGAGCAAATCCCGGTCAATCTGGACGTGCGAGCCGTCATCCCGTTAAGCGAAACGCAACTCCACGATCCCTTCCAGAATCTACGCTACACCTTCGAGCCGATCATCCTCGCGCTGGATAACCTGCCCAACGACGTGCCGGAGGCCATCACCTTTGGCAACCAGGTGCTCCTCGGCAACCCGGCGGAGCAGATTTTCGATCTGGAGGGTAGCCAATACCTTGAGCAGCCCTGGGGCGGCTTCTCGCGGACGGCAGGTGTCGGTTACGGCCTCCTGGGGGAAAACCAGGCCCTCAACCAGCGCGGCGAGCCACTCACTGCCCAGTCTGCCGGGCAGCCCGGTGCCCCCACTGTCGTCAACACTGGGATCGTCGCCCCTGGTGGCATCCCGTTCCTGGATCGTTTCGTGCGCCCGGAACTCTACGCCGGGGATGGCTCGCCGCAAACTGTCAATGAAAACGCCCAACAACAACTCGACGCGCTCGGCGTCCCCGCAGGCAGCTATAACGGCGCGGTGGACACCCTGAACCCGGTCACACAGCCGCCCCAGTCCGCCACAACTGGTGACGGCACAGGGGCAACCGTTGGCGGCCCCAACGACCCCGCTAGCGCACCGGGCGAGATCGTCCCAGGCACACCCCAACCCCTCTTTCCAGAGGACGGGGAGGGCTAGATGAGCGCAGAACCCAACATCTGTGACTACGAAGGGTCCAACTACCGCACGGACTTCTGGGAGGGGCAGGGGCGCGACTACGAGGACAGCGTAGAGCGTATCGCCATCAACCGTCTATTGCCCTTCCACGGTGGGCGGCGCATCCTGGAGTTGGGCGCAGGTTTCGGACGCCTGACAGATATGTACCACGCTTACGAGCAGGTGGTGTTGTTGGACTACTCCTTCTCGCAGATGCAGTACGCCCGTGATCATCACGGCACCTCGCGCCGTTTCGTCTATGTCGCCGCAGATGCCTACAATTTGCCGTTTCGCCCCGGTGTGTTTGATGCCGTCTCGATGATTCGTGTGATCCATCACATGCGCGATGTTTACCGGGTGTTGTCGCAGGTGCGCCACGTCACCGCGCCGGATGGGGTGTTTTTGCTAGAACACGCCAACAAGCGCAACCTGAAGGCCATGTTGCGTTATGCCCTGGGCCAGCAGGGTTGGAACCCCTACGACCGCGAACCGCACGAGTTTGTTGAACTCAACATCGACTTCCACCCCACCTACATCCAGAACATGACCCGCGCCGCTGGCTTCGAGGTCATGCGTCGTCTACCTGTTTCCTACCTGCGGCTGGGTGTACTCAAGCGCAACGTTCCGACGGCTGTTCTCGTCTATCTGGATAGCCTGCTGCAAGAGTCTACCTGGTTTTACTCGCCAAGCGTGTTCTTGCAGTCGGTTGCGTTAGGCGATACCCCAAACAACACTGCCGTTTCCTTTGATGAGCCGGACGCGCTCTTTGCTGCCCCTGGCACCGGTAACCCGCTTCAACGTGAGGGTGATACAATGGTGGACACCATGACGGGGATGCGCTGGGCCGTGCGTGATGGCATCTACGACTTCAAAGCGGCGCTGGACTAGCGGCCTCGTGTCTACACCACTTTCCCCCCGCAACCGCACCCTCACCCTCTCCGACGACGAACAACGGGCCTACGCCCAAGGGCTGCTCACACTCGCGGCCCCTGCCAAACCCGCTGACCTACTGAACCGGATCATTCACCAGGACATCGTGACGGCGCTCCCACACATGCCCGCCGCCTTCGTGGACCTGATGATTATTGACCCACCCTACAACCGTTGGAAACGCTATCATGACACGACCTTCCAACGCCGCAACGACACCGACTACGCCGCCTGGGTGGTAACATGGCTACTGGGACTCATGCCACTGCTCAAACCAACGGCCACCGTCTATGTCTGTGCGGATTGGCGCTCCTCCCCTGTCATCTACAACGTGCTACGCGACCACCTTATCATTCGTAATCGCATCACCTGGGAGCGTGAGAAGGGGCGCGGCGCACGCACCAACTGGAAAAACAACGCTGAGGACATCTGGTATACCACTGTCAGCGCTGACTACACCTTTCATGTGGAACGCGTGAAGTTGCGGCGGCGCGTGTTCGCGCCCTATCGCAATGCGGCGGGGCAACCGAAGGACTGGGAAGATGAGGAAAACGGGCGCTTCCGCCTGACACACCCGTCAAACTTGTGGACGGACATCTCTGTGCCGTTTTGGTCCATGCCAGAGAACACCGAGCATCCCACCCAAAAGCCAGAAAAATTAATCGCGAAGTTGGTGTTGGCAAGCTCCGAGTTGGGCGAGGTGGTGTTCGCGCCCTTTGTCGGCTCTGGCACGACGGCAGTCGTCGCCCAAAAGCTCGGACGGTGCTATGTGGGTGTCGAAGTTGAGGAACGCTACGCCTGCATCACCCAGAAACGCCTGCAACTTGCGCAGAACGACACCCGCATCCAGGGCTACCGCGACGGCGTGTTCTGGGACCGCAACACCAAATCATGACAACAGGGACCGCGACAAGTGTCTGCACCACCTAGAACGCGCCCCGAATCTGTTGCCCCTGAAGCACCTTGTCCAGATTTTCTAAGTAGAGGGCCGGAGCTTTCAGGCGCTTCGCCGCGTCTTTCGCCCGTTGGATTTCTGCCTCGGCGAGCTTGTCTTGCCGCTTGAGCAACCGACACCGTTGTAACAGCGCCTCCGTCACCAGCGTAATCCGCCCGGTGTGCCCAAACTGCGCGATGAGCTTGTCGCGCATATCAACTGCCTTGCCGAACTCCTCCCCCGCCTCGTAGAAGCTAGAAATTGCGTTGTAGTACCCCGCGTTGTTCTCCAACTCCAACCCTGCCGCCCGTGCCAACCCCTGCCGTAAGACTGCCTGTGCCTGGCTCTCGTTGCCCAGCTTGCGCTCCAACGCCGCCCGCCACAACAGTCCCATCACAATCCCCGTCTCGAACCGTGCCCGCCGCGCCGCGGCCTCGTACTGTTCCGCGTAGGGGAGTGCCGCGTTATAGCGAAAGCGGTCAATCTCGATGTACGTTAGCAGCCCATACCCGGACTGTTGCCGAAAAGCCGAGAAAGGACACATATCCATGTACTTCATAATTTCGTCCAGCGCCGGGTCGTACCGTTCAAACTCAACGTGCATCCACGCCCGGTAGTATTGCAACCGCTGATGTGTGTCGCGGTCCATCGGGATTTCCTGCTCGATGAACTCGACCATCTCCATAATTTCTTTGGCGTACCCTACCGGGTCAATCCGCGTATAAACCCCGATCAACGTGATATACACCCGCGCCCGGATTGGACATTCCACATAGGCGTCCTTGTGCGCCATCGCAACGTTACGTGTGGCGTAGTCCAGCCCCCCGTCAATGTCGCCCACATAGTAAATCTGCATCTCGCTGGCCCAGTACGCGTGGAATAGCTCCCAACATGGCTCGTGTAGCTTCTGCGCCAGCGCCACCGCCTGCTGGCATAGGTCGAATGCCTTTCTCGGTTCTTTCTCTTTGATCTCCCACATGCGCTCGTGGAAGCGGGCGAACTGTGTCCGTTGGAAATCCTGCGTGGCGTAGGCATGACGAATCGCATCGTCGTACCAGCGCCACAAGTTTACGTAGCTCGGCATGACGGGTTAACTCGCGTCGTCACTGTCGTCGGATGTGCCATCCAGCCCTGCCAGCCCACGGATCGCGTTGTTCGTGCGTGTAAACAGGTCCGTGATTTGGCCGGACTCCAACATCCGCCCGCTGAACAGCCGCGCCATCTGGTAGATCAATTCCAGCGATGCTTCACGCGGCACGTCGTCGTGCTGCTTCGCCAACGCCTGCACCAGCCTGTTCGAGGCATTCAGGTGGAGCGTCCCCGTCATGGCGTTTTCGTCCACGTTCATGTTATTCAGGTATGCGCCCACCATCCCGGCGAACGGCCCCGGCACTTCTCCCGCGTCCAGCGCATCCCGCGTGTCTTTGATGAATTCTGCATCCTTTGGATACACCATCACCGCCGGGACTTCCTCCGGCTTGAAGGCCACCAACCGCGTCCGCACATTCTTGGCGCGATAGTACGCCAACAACCGCTCAAAGTCGCTTTCCGCCACTGCCCGGAACATCTTGTTGGTGTCGTCGTCCAACTGGACGCTGTGAACATCTGGCTTGCTCATGGTGTACTTGTCTAGGAAGGGCGGTTCCAACGTGCTGCTCGCGTCAATTATCGGCACCCCGTAGCCCTCACCTAGCAACTTGTCCTGCTTGGAGCCGAGTTGCTTCGTCGTGTAGTACAGTGTGTTGTCCGTCAGGTCCAGGTACTCCGGCAGCGTCATCTGCCCCCGCGTCGTCCGCACCGTCACAATATCCGCCACCCGGTCGAAGAAGTCATCGTTCTTGATCGACCAGCCCAGGATCAAGTCGCGGTGCCGCCGCACGATCTCGCGCCACGTTTTCGGCTCGTTCTCCGCGATGTCTTGCAGGGCGGTTGTCAACTGCTCCTCAACCGCCCGTTGCACAAAGCTGAACATGTCCTCCTCGCGGATGTCCTCGCGGGAGGCTGTTGGTTGCAGGTGTGGGCAGTCAATTACCCCACGCACGAACTTAGCCCACGGCGGCATCAGCGTCCGATGGTCGTCCAGGATGAACATGCGCCGGATGTAAATGCTCAGGTCACCATACTCGCGCAGCCCCACAAACGACCCCTGTGGGATAAACAGAAACCCCTTCAGCGGGATCGTCATCTCGTCGTGGCCCAGGTCAATACTGTGATCCTCCAGCGGGATAATCGCCAACGCCTGCTGTACGCCGTACTTCCGGGCGATATACTCCTGTGTCGCAATCGCCGGGTCCACCGACTCCCACGGCGGCGTCATCGAGTTGGCGGGGAGCGCCTCCCCCGCCACATACACGGGTATCGGCACGAAGTCCGCGTAGCCCTGCACCGTGTCAA
>CAYWZS010000107.1:0-15403 GCA_964462905.1 uncultured Anaerolineaceae bacterium | reverse complement strand
ATGGATAAGACGATTATCTTTTTCGTGTCCGACCACGGCTTCTACTTCGGGGAACATGGGTTGTGGGGCAAGGGACGCTATAAGTCCGAACCGGGGAATTACCTGGGGCCAGTTCAAGATAAGCACAATCCGAACATCACGCTGAAGTATCGCCTAGACGATTCAAATGAGATTGTGTCGAACCTACGGGGCGAGCGGAATGGTCGATGCTCTACAGCATCACCGGGGAGCCAGTCGAGCTATATAACATGATTGATGATCCACAACAGACGAAAAACGTATTTTCCGACAACGTTGCTGTCGCTGAGCGACTGCACCAGCAACTGCTGGCTTACCTGACGGCACTGGGCACCGACGATGTGTTTTTGAAACCCCGACAACCCCTTCAGTAGAAATGTTAGGCGATGAAGTCATGAGGGACATGAATGTCTGAAAGAACCCGCCAACTTGTTCAAATCGCGCTGTTGCTTACCCCGGCGCTACTGGTGATCTTCGTCCTGTTTATGGGCGGGCTGATTACCGGCCTGGGACGCAGCCTCAACTACATGCCGATCATTGGGTTGAACGATCCAAACATTGATGCGTACATCAGCATCCTGACAGACCAAGCCTTCCTGTTATCTTTTGTGTTGACATTTCACATCGCTTTTACCTCGACGGTGATCGCAAGTATCCTGGCGGTTGCCGCTGCGTTACTGTTGCGGCCTGCGTTCCGAGGCAAGCGGATTGTGGCGTTCTTTTTTCAGTTGAACCTGACGATTCCACACCTCGTCGGGGCGATTGGTATTCTCTATTTGTTCTCGCAAAGTGGGTTGATCGCCCGCCTCGCCAGCGCATCCAACCTGATTGATCGGCCCAATGAGTTCCCCGCGCTCGTCTTTGATCGCTTCGCCATTGGCATCATCCTGCAATATATCTGGAAGGAGATCCCCTTCATCGGGGTCATCGTCCTGGCGATTCTGCAATCCGTCGGCGAGGATTATGAGGCTGTCGCGCAATCGTTGGGGGCGAACCGCTGGCAACGCTTCCGGTATGTGACGTTACCGCTGATTATGCCCGGTGTGTTGTCCGCGTCTGTGATTGTCTTTGCCTTTACGTTCGGCGCGTTCGAGATTCCGTTCTTGCTCGGCCAGAACTTCCCGGCTGCGCTGCCAGTGTTGGCCTACCGTAGCTATACGGATGTGGACCTTGCCGCACGCCCCGAGGCGATGGCAATGGCGATGGTGATCGCGTTCTTAAGTACCATCATGATTGTGGCCTACATGAACCTGAGTAGAAGGTACGTGCGCTCATGACCGCTCAGACACAACGTTCTTCCGGTCGCTCCAACATTCGTCAGGGTGTCCTCCGGTGGTTTGGGATTTCGATTCTGCTACTGTGGTTGATTGCCCCGATGATCCCGATGATTATCTGGTCGGTGAGTTTTCGGTGGTTTTTCCCGAATGTATTCCCGACTGAACTGAGCGGTCGGGCGTGGCAGTATGTTTTCTCGCCAACAGCCGATGTATTCCCGGCTATGGTCACCACCACGTGGATTGCGGTGGTCGTCACTTTGCTGTCTATCGTCATCGGGGTTCCAGCCGGGCGCGCCCTCGGTATGCATGAGTTTCCCGGCAAGCGACTGGTAGAGTTGCTCATCCTCGCCCCTACAATCGTACCGGGGTTGGCGGTGGTGCTGGGGATTCACGTCGTCTTTATCCGTATGGGACTCGCAAACACCACACTGGGTGTGATCCTGGTTCACCTAATTCCGGGCCTCCCTTACATGACGCTGGTGATGTCCGGCGTGTTTGCCAACTACAATGCGGACTATGAACAACAGGCCCGTAGTCTAGGGGCGGGGCCGCTGGCGACATTGTGGTATGTCATGCTCCCGTCCATCATGCCTGGGATCATCGTTGGTGGGTTGTTTACGTTCCTAATCTCGTGGAGCCAGTACATCCTGACGCTCCTCATCGGTGGTGGCCGGGTGGTAACCCTACCGCTGCTGCTGTTCAACTTCGCAACAAGTGGGGATAACGCAATCACCGGGGCGCTTAGTGTCGTCTTCATCATTCCCGGCATCATCATCTTGTTGTTGACATCGCGCTACTTAACTGGGGAAGACTCGACCGTCGGAGGAATTGGCAACATATGACGCATGTATCGCTCACCAAGCTCACCAAGATCTATCATGGCACCAACGTTCCTGCTGTTGATAGCCTGAATCTTGAGATTGAGACTGGCAAACTCACCGCGCTGTTGGGGCCGTCTGGCTGTGGCAAAACCACCACGATGAAGATGATCGCGGGGTTGTTGGAACCCACATCTGGCGAAATCACGTTTGACGGAAATTCAATCATCAACATCGCGCCAGAAAAGCGCGGCGCGGTGATGGTCTTTCAGAATTACCTGTTGTTCCCCTACATGAACGTGGGGGACAACATCGGCTTTGGCCTGAAGATGCGTGGCATGCCCAAGCCGGAGATCAGAAAACGGGTTGCCGAGATCCTCGAACTGGTGCAACTCCCTGGTGTAGAAAAACGCATGCCTAAGCAGTTATCCGGCGGGCAACAGCAACGTATCGCGCTTGCACGGGCGCTGATTGTTGAGCCGAATGTGCTGTTGCTAGACGAACCCCTCAGCAACCTGGATGCCTACTTGCGCGACGAAATGCGGGAGTTGATCCGGGGGGTGCAACAGGAACTGGGTATCACCACGATCTTTGTGACCCACGACCAGGAGGAAGCGGTGGTTCTCGCAGACGAAATTGCGCTGATGTTCCTGGGGGCGTTGCAGCAGTATGACGAGCCTTCCGCCTTCTTTGAAAAGCCAGCTTCGGTTCCAGTGGCGCGGTTCTTCGGTGGGTTGAATTTCCTGCCGGGTGACTACGCAGATGGTGTTATTACCACCAGCGTTGGGCAGTTTGCGGCTCCGAAAGGTGTTGCGAGCAACGGCAAGGCGATGATGAGCATTCGCCCGGAGGCGATTTTGCTAGAAGCCAGAGACAACAACACCTGCACCGGGACAATCCGCTCCCATGTTTACATGGGGCGCTATGCACGCTTTCAGATCATGTTGGGCGACACGCTCATTGAGGCCGTCACGGAACCGGGCAAGGTCCATCATCTGCGAGACAGTGATGAGGTCAGCCTGTACTTTGACCCCGACAAAATTTGGGTGCTGCCCGAAGAGACAACATCGTAGTTAAAATTATGCTTATTTATCATGCCGACATGTTGATAGTGGGGAGTAAAATCGTATGATGACAGCGTTTCCGAAACCAGATGAGGCCTTTGTGCGCCAACGACTGGCCGAGCCAGAGGGCAAAATCCGCCTTATTATAGATACTGACGCGCACAACGAAATTGACGATCAGTACGCCATTGCCTGGGCCTTGATGTCGCAGGATGTGTTCGAGATTGAGGGCGTACTGGCGGAGCCGTACTCACATCGGCATCACCGTGAACCCACCATCCAGGCCTACGACATCCTGAAGGAAAACCCGGAGGCGGAAATCCCACGCGAAATCGCACGGTATCACATCCGGGCGGTGCGGATGCTGGCGAATGGAATTGACCCCCGTGAAATCACCTATGTTGATCCTGATGAGGGCATGGAACTGAGCTATCAGGAAGTCTTGAAGGTGTATGACCTGATGGGCGAAGACCCAACGGGGATCGTGTTTCGGGGTGCGCCTCGGTATCTGAAATCGCTAGATGACCCGGTTCGGAGCGAGGCTGTCGATCATCTGATTGCGTGTGCGATGAAGGATGATGACCGCCCGTTGTATGTCGCCGCCATCGGCTGCCTGACAAATCTCGCGTCGGCAATTTTGATCGAACCCGCAATCATCAGCAAACTGGTGATTCTGTGGACCTCCTCCTACCCGTCAATCATGCGCTTTTCCAACCAACCCTCGCTGAACCTCGTACAAGATACGCTGTCCTCGCGGTTGTTGTTCGACTGTGGCGTGCCTGTGGTCTACCTGCCGGGATACTACATCGGTGAACAACTCAAGCTGTCTCTGCCGGACGTTGAACGCTGGGTGAAGGGCAAGGGCAAAATCGGTGACTATCTCTATGCGTTATATGCCAAAAACCCGCATCACGTTGTCTGGGGTTTGGGCGACCACTTTGGCCGGACCTGGGTCATCTGGGATTTGATCAACTTCGCGTGGCTGTTAGATCCAGAGTGGGTTCCTAGCCAAATTATCCCGTCACCCATTTTGACGGAAGACCTGTACTGGACACAAAGCGATGCTCGTCACCCGATGCGCGAGGCCATTGGCATTGACCGCGACGCGATTTTCCGTGATTTCTTCACGAAACTGGCCGCTCACGCGGAACGAGAAGCCGACACATGATCGAGTTTCGCTCCATTTTGGAGATCACCCGCGAGGAGTGGCTAGAGGCGCTCAATATGTCGCCGGATGAGGTTCCCGACGCGGTGATTGTCGAGGGAACATGGTGGCGGCAACAACGCACCGACTGGCGACTGTCCTATTTGGAAGATGTCAAGGAGCTTGCCTTCCCAGATATGTTCGTGGGTCGCTGGAAAGACAAACGGGTGGCCTTCTGTTGTGCTTACGGTGCTGCCCGTACTGTGGAGGTGATCCACCTGTTTAGTGTGTTGGGCGTCAAGCTGGCCGTCCAGATTGGGACGTGCGGCGGGTTACAGTCCCACCTCAAACCGGGAGATATCATCCTGCCAGAAGTAGCAATCTGCCGGGAAGGGGTCGCGCATATGTACGGCACACCGGATGCGGTCCTGGGGGATGCCGCATGGTTGGCTCATGCCCAGCGGCAACTTGAAAGTCGTGGGATCACCACCTACAAGGGGCCGCATGTGACGTGGTCGTCACTGTTTACGGAGACAACGCAGATGATGGAGGCGTGGCATAAGGCCGGGTATCTGTCTGTGGAGATGGAAACCGCGACCACCTACGCTGTCGCCCGTCACTTCACCATCCCGGCGATCTCGATGGTTGTCGTGTGGGATGACCTCACTCGTGGGCGGCGTTTTCTTGATCCGTTGCCAGAGGGCGGGGAAGAAGCACTGGATAAAGGCAACAAGGCCGTTTACGAAGTCGCACTCGAACTCATTGAAACCCTGGGGAAGTGAGCCAACCTATGCTGACAACGCTACCGAAAGATTATGTGCCGATTTTGCCAGAGGTAGAGCAGTTTCTCGCGTCGGACCTGCAACCCTACATCGGCGGCAAGTTCGTCGTCACGCGGGACGGTGAAACATTTGAGACCTACGACCCCTCCACCGGGTGGGAACTTGCCCAAGTCGGGCGCGGAAAAGCCGCGGATGTTGATCTCGCCGTGCAAGCTGCACGCCAGGAATTTGACAGCGGGAGTTGGTGGCGCAAGCTGTCGCCAGCGGATCGCTCGAAGTGCATTTGGAAGCTCGCGGAACTGATTGAGGCCAACGCGGAGATTTTGGCACAACTTGACTCATTGGATAACGGCAAGCCTGTAAGCACCACCAAAACCGTTGACGTGCCGCTGTCGGCAGACCATCTCTACTACTACGCCGGGTGGTGTACCAAGATCGAGGGCAGCACGATTCCCGTAAACCAACAGAACATGTTCAACTACACCCTACGCGAGCCGTTGGGCGTGGTTGGCCTCATCGTCCCGTGGAACTACCCCCTGCTCATGGCAATTTGGAAGGTCGCCCCGGCATTGGCGGCGGGCAACTGTATCATCCTCAAGCCCGCCGAACAGACGCCGCTCAGTATGCTGTACGTTGCCAAGCTGACGGAGGAAGCCGGGTTCCCGCCGGGTGTATTTAATGTCGTGCCGGGTTTCGGCCATGAGGCCGGGGCCGCCCTGGTCGATCATATGGGCGTCAACAAGATTGGGTTTACGGGCAGCACTGAGGTCGCACGAACCATCGTCAAGGCCTCCACCGGGAACCTCAAACGGGTATCGCTGGAACTCGGCGGCAAGAGTCCCAATATCGTCTTTGCTGACGCAGACATGGAGAAGGCGGTTGTCGGGTCTACCTGGGCGATCTTTGGCAACAACGGCCAATCCTGTACGGCAGGCTCCCGCCTGTACATTGAGCGTAGCGTCTTTGACGAGGTGATCGAGGGCATTGCCGCCGAGACGAAGAAAATTCAGGTTGGCCCCGGCATGAGCACCGATCAGCCGAATCTCGGCCCCGTCATCAGCGATGAGCAGATGACGCGCATTATGGGGTATGTCGATGAAGGGCTGGCGGATGGTGCCAACCCGGTTGCCGGGGGGCAACGCATTGGCGAAGAGGGCTACTTTATCCAGCCGACCGTCCTCACAGGCGTCAACGATGAGATGCGGCTCGTGCGCGAGGAGATATTCGGGCCAGTGGTTGCCGCGATGCCCTTTGACGACGTGAAGGAGGTGATCGCCCGCGCCAACGACACGGATTTTGGTCTGGCGGCGGGGTTCTGGACGACAGACGTCCGCAAAGCGCACGCTGTCGCACGAGAACTCCAAGCTGGCACCATCTGGATTAACACCTGGGGGAACACGGAGGCCTCGTCCCCGTTTGGCGGCTACAAGCAAAGTGGCTATGGGCGCGAAATGGGCAAAGAAGCGATGGACCTCTACACCGAGGTTAAGAGCGTGTGGCTCAACATGGACTAACGGCGATGACCTCAAAAACGATCAGCATTGGCAAGTACAGATCCATCCAACGGTGTAGCACGCCGGAAGGGTTGTTCGGCATTCTGGCGATTGACCATCAGGACTCGCTGAAGCGGGCGCTCGACCCAGACGCGCCAGATACCTGCACCCCAGATGACCTGACAGCCTTTAAACTTCAGGTGGTGGGGCAACTGCTCGGCGAGGCAACCGGGGTCCTTTTAGACCCGCTCTACAGCGCGGCCCAGGCGGTCACACAACACACATTAGGGTACAAGGGGTTGTTGGTCGAACTGGAAAAGGCGGACTATGCAATGGAGCCGTTGCCGCTGGATGTGGACATCACCCCGAATTGGTCCGTCGATCAGATCAAGAAGATGGGCGCGGACGGTGTGAAGCTATTCTTCTACTACAACCCCTTTGAAGCCGATCACGCCGCCCGTCAAAACGCGGTGCTGCAACAGGTTGGCGAGGCCTGCGCCCACTACGACATCCCGCTATATGCCGAGCCGATTGTCTACGGGGCTGGCGACGAACACAGCAAGCGCGAACTCGTGATTGAATCCGCCAAGCAGACCGCACAGTTTGGGGTGGATGTCCTCAAATTGGAGTTCCCGCTAGATGTCGAGCAGCATCAAGACGTGGCGCTCTGGCAGGAGGCGTGTGAGGAACTGACCGCCGCCCTCGATATTCCGTGGGTGCTGTTGAGTGCGGGTGTCTCGTTTGAGACGTTTGCCAAGCAAGTAGAAGTCGCGTGTAAGGCGGGTGCGTCCGGGTTCATCGTGGGGCGTGCTGTGTGGGGAGATGCCGCCCGTATTGACGATGTTCAGCAGCGCCAAGACTGGTTGACCACTGTCGGATGCCAACGAATGCAACTGCTTCAAGCAATCACCGCGCTGTACGGTCATGCATGGCATCAGCACTATGCCCCACCGTCGATTACCACCAACTGGTTCGATACCTACCCGGAGATGTCCTCATGACAGATCGCACACCCGTTGTGGTTGGCGTGGGTATCACGCCTTTTTCGTCTAATCGTGAGGACGCCAACGCCCGTGACCTCACGCTGGAGGCCGTCCTTGCTTGCCTAGGAGACGCGGAGATAGATAGCGTAAAGGCAATCGAACATGGGCTGACGAGCTACGAGAGCGACCACTTCAACCGTCAGATGACATTGGGCGCAATCCTCCACGATCACATTGGGCTGACGCCGATGCCGAATGTCCGCGTAGAGGGGGGCGGCGCAACCGGGGCGTTGGCGCTACGTACCGCATGGGCTTACATCAAAAGTGGGCTGTGCGATTCAATCCTGGTGTATGGCTGTGAGATGAACGGTAGAAGCGTCTCGTCAAGAACGGCGAATATGTTGTTCGCGCTGTCCGCAGACAACGACTGGGAGATGATGGTGGGCGGCACTTACACCGCGTTTTACGCCGCCATGATGAACGCGCATATGAAGGCATTCGGCACGACGGAAGAACAATTTGCCCATGTCGCCGTCCGCAACCGACGCAATGCGCTACACAACCCGATTGCACAGAAGCCGATGGACATCACGATAGACGATGTGATGAACTCCCGCCCAATAGCCGAACCCTACAAGCTGTTCGACTGTAGCTTGCTCAGTGATGGGGCAGCAGCGGTTTTGCTCGCCACACAGGATTGGGCAGCTAATCACAGTCCGGCCTTTGCGAAACGTCCATCGGTGGCGTTTGTGGCGACGGGGTGTGGTACGGACACGATGCGTCTAGGAGACCGCTACCCCAATCTCACGAACTTTAACGCCAAATGGGTTGCCGCCCAACAAGCCTATGCGACGGCGGGGATTGATAACCCGCTGGAAGAACTTGACGTCGCAGAGCTATACGACAGCTACAGCGGTGTCGAGATTCAGGCGGTGGAGGATTTGGGTTTTGTGGCGCAAGGCGAGGGTGGCGCGGCAGTCGAATCCGGGCTGTTCGATATGGATGGCGCACTCCCTGTGAACACCAGCGGCGGCCTGTTGGGACGTGGTGCGCCAGTCGGGGCCACCGGCATCGCCCAGGCCATCGAGATCACCCAGCAGTTGTGGGGAACAGTCTCGCCAGCGCGTCAAGTCACAGATGCACGGCGTGGCTTGACGGATACCCACGCTGGCATCGCAACGATTAGTGTCGTCAATATCTTTGAACGTTGGGATTAGCTGATGAACGCAAAAGTGACCTCACAATTGGATGTGAAGGTTATTGATTCACCCGTTGATGGGCCAGACCCGTGGCATGCGTTTCGTCAAATCGAGATCGTTCGGCTAGAGCTACTGCAAACCTATAAGCACAGTCTCGGTAAGGCCTCCAGGTTTTTCATTGAACTCGAAAATCAGCGGTTCATGGGAACCACCTGTTCAGCGTGTGGTCGCGTGTATACACCGCCGCGCCCGCTATGCCCGGACTGCCTCAAGATTACAGAATGGGTGGAATTGTCTGGCAAGGGAACGCTCGAAACCTACTCGGTGATGCACTTTCCCAACGGCGTGAATGCAGATGTTAACGCCTTGGAGATGCCGATGGTGCTGGCGTATGTGCTGATGGACGGTAGCTCCACGCTGTTCCCACACCTGTTGAAGTGTGACCCAGAGCAAGTGAAGGCGGGGATGCGGGTGCAAGTTGCCTATGCGGAAACGCCTGTGTCTCACCCGATTCATTTGATGTATTTCGTCCCCCTAGAGGAGGAAGCATGAGCGCACGAAAAAAGAAACTCATCAATCAACCTGAAGACATTTTGCAGGAGATGCTAGAGGGCGCGGTTGCCGCCTACCCAGACGTGATCCGCCTGACGGACAACGGGCTGATCGTCCGTAAAAACAAGAAACCAGCCGGACGTGTGAGTTTGGTCATCGGCAACGGGACGGGCCATGAACCTGCAATGATCGGGCTAATTGGCAAGGGCCTGCTCGATGTCAACGTTCCTGGCGAGATCTTCGCCGCACCCGGCCCTGGCCGGATGGTCGATGGCATCAAGGAGGCACAAAATGGCGGCGGCGTGCTCGTGTGCGTGTCGCACCACGTCGGCGACCGCATGAACGCAGAAATGGCTCTCGAACTCTGCGAGATGGAGGGCATTGAGGATGTTGAACTCGTCCTGCTCTACGATGACATCTCCAGCGCCCCCAAAGGCAGTGAACCGGAAAGACGGGGCACGGCGGGGTTGTTCTTCGTGTGGAAGATGCTCGGAGCCTATGCTGAAGGCGACGTCACGTTGGCGCAGTGCAAGGCGATGGCGGAGAAAATTCGAGATAACACCCGTTCGCTAGCCGTTGCCCTCACCCCCGGGACCAGCCCCATCACAGGCGAGGTCATGTTCGAGTTGCCGGACGATGAGATCGAGATTGGTATGGGCGTTCACGGGGAGGTCGGGCAGGGGCGGCAGAAGCTCGTTTCCGCCGACGCAACAATGGACGCCATGCTCCCCGCCATCATCGAGGATATGCCGTTCCAGGTGGGCGATGAGGTGTTGGTCATGCTGAACAACAGCGGCAGCATGACGCAGATGGAATTGTTCATCCTCTATCGCCGCGCTGCACAGATTCTTACCGAAGCAGGTATCCGCGTCTACAAGAGTTGGACTGGCCCCTACGCCACCACGCAGGAAATGGCGGGTTTCGCTATCTCCGTCTGTAAAGTGGACGACGAACTCAAGGCGCTGTGGGATGCCCCGGCAGTGGGCGCAAATGTCAGGATTGTTCAGCCGTGACCATTACCGCAGATGACCTACGCGGGATGTTCCAGGCCGCCAGCGCGAAACTGGCCGCAAATGTTGACACGCTCAACCAACTTGATGCTGCGTTGGGCGATGGCGATCACGGCACGGGCATCAGCACCGGGTTTGCAGCAGCAGTAGAGGCCATTCAAGACGCCGAAACCCCTGCCGCCGTGCTGAAAGCCGCCGCCATGCAACTCATGAACCGTATGGGGGGGGCATCTGGTGCGGTGTTCGGCACGCTGTACTTCAAGGCGGCGACGGCGCTGCCAGATGTTGCTGAGATCACACCGCAGCAGTTTGCGAGCATGTGGGGGGCCGGGCGCGAAGGCGTGATCCAACGGGGTAAGGCACAAGTGGGAGATAAGACGATGGTGGATGCGCTTTCTCCCGCTGTGGATGCCCTCGTGAGCAACATAGACGCTGCCGCATCGTTGGTAGATGCGTTGCGGGCCGCGAAAGATGCCGCCGCAACTGGCGCAGAATCCACAGCGGACATGCAAGCGCAGCATGGGCGGGCCAAGTTTATTGGTGAACGCGCTGTCGGACATATGGATGCTGGGGCAAAGTCCGTTACTCTTATTTTCGAGGCCACTCTGGAATACTTTGAGGAAAAACAGAATGCATAAATATACCTTGCGGGTCGGGTTTGTCGGGTTGTCGTTGTCGGCCTATTTTGCGGAGAAATTGCAGAACCGCGAGCGGTCCATTCAAGGGTTACAGACGCTTGCCGATGACTGGGGGTTTGATCTGGTCGCCTCAGCAGAGGCCATCGCCAGTGATGAGGACGCGGTGCGGGTGGCGCGTGCGATGAAAGACGAAAATCTCGACTTTCTGCTCGTTCAGAACAGCTCCATCAGCGTTGGCGGGCAGTTCCTACCATTTGTTGATGTTGCGCCACGCCTGGGCTTGTGGTCCCTGCCGGACCCGTCGCTTAATGGTGAGGTGCAACTTCATTCGCTGGTCGCCCTCAACGAACACGCTAGTATCCTCAAATGCTACCTACGCGACCAAGACATCCCGTTCAAGTGGTTCTATGACCACGTCGAGACGGACATGTTTCGCGAACGCTTCCGCATCACTGTCAAGGCGCTGACGGCGGCCAAAAACATCGAGAATGGGCGCTTCGGTTGGATTGGGGGGGTATCCCCCGGGTTTCACAACATGCTGGTGGACCCGCGCCAGCTTCACCAACGCCTGGGCGTTAATGTCGGCGAACACGAAATGGCCGAACTCGTCCGGCGTGCCCAGGGCTACGACAACAACCGCGTCGTCGCGCTAGAGAAGGACATTCGCGGCGCAGCAACGGAGGTGACAGTCAGTTCGTCGGAGGCCTTCAACCGTGTGACACGGGTGTATCTGGCCCTGAAGGACATGGCCGACGAACACGGCTACGATGCGATGGCGGTCCAGTGTTGGTCGAAGATTCAGGAGCTATATCGTATCGTCCCGTGTATGGCTTATAGCTGGCTGGGCAGCGAGGACGGTATTGCTGTCTCGTGTGAGGGCGACTTGCAGGGTGCGATCAGCATGTACCTGTTGAACCTGCTCACTGGCGCGTCACAGAGTTCGACGTTGCTAGACATGGCCGCGTTAGACCCCAAAACGAACTACATGATGATGTTCCACTGTGGGGTGACGCCACGCCACTTTGCCAACGATGACGGCATTCGCTGGGTGGATCATGTGACGTTAGGGCGCAATGCCGACGACACGGCCTACGGTGTCGCCGGAGATCACATCTTTGCGCCGCAAGACCACACAACCATCACCTATATCGGCGATGATGGCAGTAGATTGTTGGTGCTTGGGTCCAGCATCGTTGAGCATGACTTGGGCGGCTTTGACGGTACACGCGGCTGGTTTAACCGCTTCGAACTCAACAAAGAACCTGTTGACGTTTGGGACTTGGTCAACACGTTAACCGTTCGTGGTCACGAACATCACTTCGCCGTGGGCATTGGCGATGTCACGAACGAACTGTTGGAGTTCGCCGCCTGGAAGCGGCTGCGCCTGGTGGAACGGGTACCCTATGCCCCTTACCTACAACGAGAGGGTGTAAACGTGTGACAGCGAGAACGGCGGTACCCTTTACCCGCGCCGACCAACTCCTGATTGTCATCACCTGGTTGACATACGCCTCTTTTTATCTGGGTCGGCTGAACATCAGTCCCGCGTTGCCCGTCATCGCGGATGATTTGGCGATTGGGTTGGGGCAGGTTGGCATCCTGGGAACGGTGTTTTTCGTGTCCTATGCTATCGGGCAGGTCATCATGGGGCAGCTTGGCAATATCTTCAATCCACGCCTCATCATTTTCGCGGGGCTGGTGCTGATCGCCCTGTCGAATGTGTTGTTTTCATGGCAACGGTCGCTCGTCACCATGAGCGTGCTGTGGGGCGTTAACGGACTTGCCCAGGCGATGGGGTGGGGGCCAATGCTGCGTGTTCTGTCCAGTCACCTAAGTCCGGCACAAGTGAGCCGGATTTCTGTTTTTTTCTCGATCAGCTTCCAAATTGGCACGGCGGTTGCCTGGGGATTGGCTGGCTTCTTGGTGGCAACAGGCCGATGGCAGAATGCCTTTTTAGTACCGGGCATCCTGTTATTGATTATCGCCCTTGCGTGGTTGCGTAGTGGCATCAACGTCAAGGAAAACATTGTGTCACCCAGCCGCTTCAAACTTTCTGACATGCTGTTGGATGTTCGTGAGTTGTTGCCTATCCTCGCAACCACAGCCTGCGTCGGGTTCGTCTACATCGGCATCCTCTTGTGGTTGCCGACTCTCATTCTGGAGTGGGACCATATCCAACCGGGATTATCCGGTGTGACCACCGCCATTTTCCCCCTTGTTGGCATCCCCGGTATGTTGCTCGCTGGACGGCTTCTGGTACGACAGGCCAATGTCAAACAGACGATCATGGTTTTCCTATTGATATTGCTGGGATGTCTCGTGCTGACCTACCTGAGCCGTGCGCTTGCCCAGAGCCTCTTTGTGTTGGCTACGGTGATGGTCGTGAGTGGGCTGGCGGGCTTGCTGTTGAGTTCCACCCCGCTACTCCTATCGAACCAGGCCAGGGTGTCCTCTGCGGGAGGGCTACTGACCGCCGTTTGGAGCGCAGCAGGTGGGCTATCCGGCACGATTGTGGGGTCTGTCGCAGAAGTTGCGGGGTGGTCTGCCGTTATTCTCCTGTGGGGTGGGGCCACCATCGGCGCAATCATCGCGCTCTTTACCGTCTTGAATATTCAATCGCAGAAAGTAGAGGAGAACACCTCATGAATACAGGACCCTTGGCTGGTATCAAAGTCATTGATCAAACGCAAGCCCTCGCAGGGCCATACTGTGCCATGATGCTGGGTGACCTGGGGGCTGATGTCATCAAAATTGAACGTCCTGGTGTGGGCGACCAGTCGCGCCAATGGGGCCCACCCTACATCGGCGATCAAAGCACGTATTACCTGGCAGCGAACCGCAACAAACGCGGCATGACCTTGAATATCGCCTCCCCAAAGGGCCAAGAAATATTACATCACCTCATTGAAGACGCGGACGTTTTTTTGACAAACCTCGCAACACGCCGGTCATTAGAAAAATACCATGTTGATTACGAAACCCTCTCAAAAATAAACCCCCGCCTGATCTATGCGTCCATTAGTGGCTACGGTCGCACTGGCCCGCGTGCCGACCAACCCGGATACGACCTGGTGGCCCAGGCGGAATCCGGCACGATGTCGCTCACAGGTGAACCAGACGGCGTACCCATGCGCTTTCTCAGCCCAATGGCGGACCTCACCTGTGGTATGTTCACGTTGGTGGGCATCCTTGCAGCACTCAATGTCCGTCATCAGACGAACCGAGGTCAATTCCTCGATCAATCGCTACAGGAAGGCCAACTCACATGGTTGGATAACTACGCTGGCGAGTATTTTGCGACAGGGGTCCCACCCAAGCGCATGGGCAATCGGCATCCGCAAATTGCCCCGTATGAGGCGGTCCAGGGGGCGGACGGCGACTGGTTTATTCTCGGTGTGGGGTCAGACAATGTGTGGAAGTCATTCTGTAACCTCGTAGACCGTCCCGACCTCGCCGAGGACGAACGCTTTCAGGAGAATATGCGCCGGGTTAAACATCACGCCACCCTGATGCCCATCGTCAGAGAGATTATCCAGACCAAAACCGTTGAGGAGTGGTTGGAGATACTTCGCAAGGCAGGTGTTCCTGCTGGGCGCATCAACACGATTGACCAGGCCCTGGGTGACGAACACCTGCACGAACGAGGCATCATCGTGGAACTAGAACACCCAATGCTTGGGATGGTGAAGTCTATCGCCACACCTGTGCATCTCTCCGAAACGCCCCTCAACTATCGCTATCACCCGCCGCAACTGGGGGAGCATACCGAGCATGTCCTGGACGAACTGGGATACTCATCAGCTGACATCACCGCCCTACGTAAACAAGACGTGATCTAAGCCGCGTTTGAATAGATGTCATTGTTCGTTTGCGAGAATACGAACCGGGGCGCTGGGCTGGGCCGTGTTCGAACCACCGAACACCCAAATGGAGTCCAAGCCAAAGTGGGGGCCAGCATGCAGACCACCCCATCCGACGCTACGCTGCATCACAATCACGCAACAGGATAACAGCGCATAAGGGGTATTCTGTCGTAGAAATCGCTCTTTCACGGTATCATTCATATTGGGTTTTTTTGCATACTCCCCCGAAAAAGCCCACACGAAATAATGTGTTGGATTAGGAACGACCCTTTTCCACCATGGCTTTACCCATTAATTTCGCTCTCCGCCACTGGCTGAACAGGTACGTTGTTGCGATACGACGCGGCGGCGTTATTCTGATTGTTATTGAAGGAACCGCCCCGCAGCACCTACCCGGCAGCCTGACTGACCGAAGCCAGCACACGCAGTATATCAGAAAAAGTCCCTTTCCCAGCGCAGCGTTTGGGAGAGGGATTTAGGGTGAGGGCAAATTTTTAAATCGACCCGCTTCGCGGGAAAGGGGCGGGGGGCTTCCCCGAAGGTGAGTGTCTACGCCACCCCA
>CAYWZS010000106.1:0-15419 GCA_964462905.1 uncultured Anaerolineaceae bacterium | reverse complement strand
GTTCATCTGATTTCCGCAAACTTGCTTGTTTTGTCACGAACAAGTTTGCTGATGGTCCCCACTTTTTCCAGTCCACATTATTCTGTGGTGCTACCCAAATCAGCACCCGTTTTTCTAAAACGTAAAGTAGCCACACACCTTAGGTTTGTTCAGCCGAGTCATTTTTGTAACTGTCACATGTTCACCCCATGCTAGACAAATCCCAACTGCCCCATATAAGATTTGCCCGCACAATTGAGGTCAACACGTCCGCACACGGAGAACCCCCATGCAACGTCCGCAATCCACGACAACGCCAAGCCCCTTCGCCCGCATCTCACTGGGTCTCATCGGGCTGGTGTTCGTGCTGGCCTACCTGCGCTTCACCGCGCGGCTGGGCCTATACTGGGACGAGTACAACGCGTTCTACATGATTGACCGTCACGGCTTCGACGTGCTGCTGTCCCTCGCGTCAGACCAGGGCCGCCCACTCCAAGCTCATATGTTGCTGCTGCTCCACGCGCTCTGGCCGGGGTCACAGTGGGTTATGGCCGGGGTGATCCTCGTCAATGCCCTGCTGGTCCGTCAGATCATCCGCTGGTTGGTGCCCTCTGTCCCGGTACTAGCGACCCTCGTCGCCGTCGTCTACCTCACCACGCCGATTGTGTGGATGTCCCCCCACCTAACGAACATCATCGTTGAGGGTTCGTTGATGTGGGGGTTAATCTCCGTCACGTTGGGCTATCTCGCTGTGCGCTTGGAAAGTTCGCTGCGTTGGCCCGCGCTGCTTGGCTCGCTACTACTAATCCCGGTTTTCTTCTTCACCTATGAAATGATTATCATTCTGGAGTTTGTGCAGGCGTTACTGGTCTGGCGGGCGGTGGCTCCGCGTGCGCTGGGGTGGTGGGACCAGCTACGCCGCGCTGCCCTGTGGATACTCCCGTGGTTTATCCTGTCTAGCGGGCTGTTCTACTACCGCTTCTTTCTTTATGAAACCGCAGGCTACTGGGCAGGATACGCCGACATCACAAGCGAGCGCATCACCGAAACCGACACCCTACTGACCGCCATCTGGACAGGCATCTACGAGAACACGGTATTGGCGTGGCCCCGCCTCACACAAACGGTACTCGCCGACAGCGGCTTCTACCCCATATCGTTCGTGCTAGCGTTGGCCGTATTCAGCTACGCTCTCGTCACCTATCGCCGTGGCAACACCACAGGCCAGCAACAGGCGCTTACGTCCCTGTTCGTCATGACGACTGGGGCGCTTCTTGCCATCTTCGGGAACACTGTGGTAGCCGTCGGCCAGCACGACACCGGGCTACATGTGCAAAGCGTGTTCAGCCGGGTACAGGTCGTCAGCCAGTTGGGGATTATCGCCGTGTGGCTGGGCCTGCTGCTACTCGTGACCGCCTACTTCCCCCGCACGCTGGGGGCGGCGTTGCTGGGGGGCGTGGTCGCAGGTGGCGTCTACATCGGGAGCGCGGGGCGCATCAGCTATCACCAACATCATGTGGAAACCTGGGCGCTCGAACGCACATTCCTTGCCTCGCTCACCGAGGCCGTCCCCGGCTTGGCAGACGACGCAGGCATCGTCTACACGCCGCCATTCGACAATGTCGTATCGGACTTTGGGAACGCCGTCAACTTCATTCAATATATCAAGGGGAAGCTCATCTATCAGGAAGACGCCAGCTACATGCTCACCGAGGCCATCCTGCCCGGCTCTCCACCAGACTACCCAGTCTACCAGACCTTCACCGACGGCTTTAGCCGCTATTGGCTGGGCGACATCTCCCGTTCGATCCTGGTTTACGGGGACGAAACCGGGTGCGCCCACCTGATTAACCCGCTGCGCCCGCTGCCTACGCACCTCGAACTCCCCCCACGGATGCGAGTGTTTGCGCTGGACCCCGCCATGCCGGACCCGGCCACGGTCATCCGTGGCACACCCCCGGCGGATACATCCCTGCGCGAACGCTACTACAACCTGAGCGCGGTCACGCCGCCGGACTGCGCCACGCCCACCTACAACCCACCGAACCCGGCTGAAAACCACAGCCTCGAACTCATTGAGGTCTACACGGACGACACGCCGATCCTCATCGAGGACGCCAGCGGACGCCTCAACGTTCACCTGCCGGATATGATCTTCCCGAACGTGCCGGACGAGGCGTTCATCCACGCGACGGAACCAGGTGCCGGGGATGCCTACGCCGCCTACGTGGACACCTCCGGCTGGGTGGACGGGACAAATACCGACGTACTACTGGCACAGATTGGCGAGCGGTCATCGGTGTGGGTGGTGCGGCGCAAGGATGACCCACCGCTCAGTGCAGGGCTACACGCTGCCCTGCTAGACGCAGGCTACATCGCGACGGAACGGGAACGCCGTCCGAACAACCTGCTGGGCCTGGCGCTGACGACAATCCGCTACGAACAACTGAACAGCGCACAGCAACTCGCCCGCTTCGGCGACGACATCGACCTGGTGCATGTGAACGTGACGGGGGACACGTTGGCAGCCTGCGAGACGACGGTGGTGCAGTCGTTCTGGCAGAGCGCGGCACCGACCGCAGTCCCGTACAGCGTGACGATGAACCTGCTGGACGCCAACGGGGAAGGGGTTGCCCGCAGTGACGGCCAACTGTCGCTGGTGCCGTCGAACACCTGGGAGCCGGGGGAAATCTACCTGGACGAGCGTGAGATCACCGCTCCATGCGAGGGAACAGGGGACGCATACACACTGGCCTACGGGGTGTATGACTGGCGGGACCGGGTGCGGTTGCCCGTGATTGCGGATGGCGTGGCGACGGGGAACGACCTTTACACGATGGCGGACGGGAGCGCCCCGTAACCGTGCGGTTGTTTTCCTGTTTCACGCAGACACTGACCTGCAACGCACCCGGCAAAGATGAAGTGAAGGTATTCCCTGGCTTGTAGGTGATCCAGCAAATCACCGCGACTTGTTGCGAAAAATTATTTTCGTGTGACAATAGCGTGTAACACACCACGACGATACGAGAGGATGTTCCCTATGCGCCTGATCCAAGACTGGCTACGTGACCTGAACACCGACGGCAACGACACGATTCTCGCGTTCGCGGCGGACCGTGATGGTAATTTGTTTGTTGCTGGCTACACCGAGCACGTCATGGTTTCTGCTGGGCAGATGGAACTGCTGGCAAGTCCCGACCAAACCACATCGCGCAAGGACACCGTTGATGTGCGCGACCCCGCCGAGTTGGGGATTGATCCGGCGACGGGGGAACCGCTCCACAGTGAGGCGTGGCTGATGTGCTACAGACCTGACGGCCAACGGTCGTGGTGTCACACCTTAGCGACCAGGATAGACGGCCTCAGCATGGCGCTGACGGCTGACCGGGACGGCGACCTGCTGCTGGCGGCGCGTAGTGATGATATGGACGCGAACCTCACCAAGTATGGGGCGCGTGGTAATAAGCTGTGGTCGCTCCCGTTACAAACACCGAACGACAACCTGCTGTCGGTCGCCACGGACGGAAACAAGAACACCTATTTGGTGGCGACGGACACAGACGGCGACAACCACACGATTCACTGTTTCGGCAGCAACAGCAAGTTGCTGGGCAAGATCACCAATGTCGGGGATGTGAGCGTGGTGGCTGTGGACCGGCAGGACAGCCTGATTATCGCGGGGCGTGCGCCCAGGGGCGTGTTTGTCGGCAAGCTACAGGCGGGGGGGCAGGGCATCCGGGAGGCGTGGCGGCGTCAACTGGACATGGGCGACAACGAGGCGGTGACTGCGGTCAACACAGACGCGATGGGTAATATCTACCTAACGGGGACGATTGACGACGAATTTGCGAACTCCGAGATTGATGAAAATGCCGATGTGTGGCTGGCACGCTACAACGCCGACGGGGGCCGCCAGTGGTACCAGTTGATTACGAACACCACCGGCGAGGACGCGGTGGCCGACGTGATGGTTGATCCCGGCGGCTATATTTATGTGGCGGGTCATACCAAGGGCGAGGTTGCCAGCGCGGTGAACGGGGAGCAGGATTTGTGGGTGGCGAAGTACCTCCCAGACAGCACGGAACTATGGCGGCAGCAACACGCGATTACGGACGAGGACCGTTGCTTTGGGTTGGCGCTGGACGGCAAGGGGAATATCTACCTAGCCGGGATCACGGAGCCGCAGGGCGCACTCCCTAACGATGCGTGGGTGGCACGGTTACGGGAGGAACCCGCGACCCCGGCGGAGGTGTGGGCGTTGATGAGGGCTTACATGCTGGGCCAGTGACCGTTAGCGCCACGCCTGCCAGTAGGCGATGTGGCGATCCACAAAAGCGCCTGGGGCCTCCGCGTAGACCCGTGCGCCGAGGTGCCAGGCGCTTTCTTGTAACTGCGCCCGTTGATCCTCTAACACGTAGACGAGCGCCATCATGTCGTCGGTTTCTGCGAATAGGTCCGGGAACTGATAGAGCAGTGCTTTTAACTCGGCGGCGTCGTGATCTGCCCCCAGCGCATCCCCCAAATCATCAAGCGCGGTGATGTAGGCTCCGACGCCCTCCGGCCAGATAGGGGCGAGGATTTGCAGGTGATACCACAGATACTTGACGGGCTTGCGCCACTCGTGCAGGTTGTCCGTTGTTGGTTTTTTGTGGGCGACAGCCCGTTCGGTGTGTCCCCGGCTGTACACCCGCAACAATCCCTCTGCAATCAGCTTACGCGGCTTGCGGTCCAGTTGCCACTTACCCTCAATCCGCCCACGCGCCTGTACCAGTAACGCGGCGGACTCCTGAAGCAATGCGCCGTCCTCACGCATGTGGAGCGCCCGTTTCTCGTAGTTCTCGCGCAGGTGGGCGACGAGCGCGGTGTAACGGTCGGCGTCCAAGTCGTTTTCGGGGTCGGCCAAGGTTGCCTCTAGTAGGGTGAGCATGACGTGGCTCTCGCGTGTGCCAGCCAAGCGCCGTGAGAGATCGCGATAGAAGGTGTTCTCGTGGCGATAGGTCTTGTTGCCCAAGCTGGGCCGGGAAAGACGTAACAGGCCACGCATCTTCTTACACGTCTTGCGAACACTGTGTACCAATGTGTCGAACTCCCCCGGCGGCGCATCCTGGGCGGCGATGAGGGCGGTGTGTGCCTCATCCACCAATTCCAGAGCGATTCGCCGCAACCCGTCCTCTAGTGTCTCTGCTGTATCCAGTGTAAAACCCATGTAACCGTACTGTCCTATTCTGATATGTCTTGATGTAAGGTATAGCAAAATTTTACATACACTTCACTAAGATATAACACTCACTTAACAATTGAAACGGCGGAATTTATGAGTGAAACGCCGCCACTTGCCCGTTTAGGACGGGGGTGTACAATGACGGGCGCGTTTTAACCGTCACACACGAACAAAGGGCCGCCTTGAGCGACGTACCGAAAGCACTACTCCGAGCGATGCGCCCGCGCCAGTGGGCCAAAAACATCTTCGTCTTTGTTGGGATTGTCTTTGACCAGAGCCTGTTGGACTTCAACGCGTTGGTACAGGTAGTGGCGGCGTTTGTGTTGCTGTGCATGACCGCCAGCACGATTTACCTTATCAATGACATTGTGGATGTTGAGCGGGACCGACTGCACCCGAAGAAGAAATTTCGCCCGATTGCCTCTGGGGAACTGCCGATTGGCGTGGCACAGATAGCGGCGGTGATTCTGCCGATTGTGGCGCTGGGCCTGTCGTACTTGCTGAGTCCCCCGCTGACGTTGGTGCTGGTGACTTACCTGGTATTGCACATTGCCTACAGTTTCTATTTGAAGCGGGTGGTTATCCTGGACATCTTCGCGATTGCGGCGGGGTTTGTGTTGCGGGTGGTGGCGGGGATTACGGTGATTGATGTGCAGAACTTCTCACCATGGCTGTACGCATTTATGGGGCTGTTGTCGCTGTTCTTGGCAGTGGGCAAGCGGCGGCAGGAACTCAAGCTGCTGGGAGAGGACGCGGCCAAGGTTCGCGATTCATACAAGCTCTACAACCTGCCGTTCCTGGATGACCTGTTGCGGCTGACGTTTATCTCTACGGGGATCATGTACACGCTGTACGCGGTGGAGGCGGAGACGGCGCTGGTGCCGCCGCCGTATATGCTGTTGACGGTGCCATTTGTTTATTACGCGCTGTTCCGCTACCTGTTCCTGATTCATGTGGAGGAGAAGGGCGGCGACCCGACGGAAGTGCTGTACGAGGACCGCCCGTTACAGGTTAGCATCGTTGCCTGGGGCTTGGTGGTACTGTTGTTGCTGTACTTTGCGGGATAGCAGCGCCGAACCGGGGCAAGAGACGCCCCAGAGAGCAAGGCCAGATGATGCCCCATTTACCTGTTAATACATCGACATTACGGGTAATGCTGGCCTTGCTCTCCTCTATCTTAAATGACTATACGAAATAATTGTCTCGCATCACATATAGTGGGCTTGAGGCCAGCGTGACGTGACTATACGAAGCTGTGTGGGTTGGGAACCGGGTCATGCTATCACCTCACAGGTATCCGACAGGGATATGTTGACACAAGGCACGCCCAACCCATGACAGAATATACTGTGGCCTGCTGCCTACAATCTCTACAATGCAAATTGGTAGAATCGCTGGAGCGGTTTTCTAAACCCATCCACACAAAAAAGATCGACCACAACGGAGTAGAAATTTGGGGTCTGCTCCGCCATCCCACTTAGATCACTTCTAAAAAATTGGCCTTATGACGGTGTTTCCCATATCCTGAATCGGTTTTTCGATGGGGCGTGCGGCAACGTTGCTGTGGGTATGGTCGTTTGGGCTGTGCAGGGCATGACAAGGAAAAAAGGAGGGTTTTAACCCTGATGACTATCGAAATGTGGGTGACATTGACGATTCTTGTTGTCGCGGTTGTCTTGTTCGTGACGGAGTGGCTACGGGTAGATGTCGTCGCCTTCGGGGTGTTGGTCAGCCTGATGCTAACGGGCATCCTGACGACAAACGAGGCGCTGGCGGGCTTCTCCAACAGCACCGTGATGACGATCTTCGCACTGTTCATCGTTGGCGGGGCAGTCCTCCAGACCGGGCTGGCCGCTATGCTCGGCAACCACATCCTCAAGGTCGCCGGGACCGACGAAACGCGCTTGATGGTCGTCATTATGGTGGCCGTTGCCCTGCTCTCCGGCTTCATGAGCGACACTGGAACCGTCGCCGTGCTGCTCCCCGCCGTCGTTGGCCTGGCGCGTGTCGCCAAACTCAGCCCGTCGAAGTTGCTCATGCCGCTGTCGTTCGGGGCGTTGTTGGGCGGTGCGATGACGCTCATCGGCACGCCACCCAACATCTACGTGAGCGACCTCCTGGCGGAAAACGGCCTGGAGCCGTTTAGCTTCTTCAGCTACACACCGGTTGGTGTGTTGCTGCTCATCGCAGGTGTGGCTTTCATGCTGTTCGTTGGCAAATACCTGTTACCCGACCACGCCGACGACGAAAACGAAACCGGCTACGGGGATAAGCCGGAAGAACTCATCGAGCTTTATCTGTCCAGGGACCTCGCCAACGTGCGCGTGCCGGAAGGCTCCAAGCTCGTCGGCAAGACGGTTGCTGAGAGCCGCCTGCACCGCGACTTTGACGTTACGCTCGTGAACATCCTGCGCCGCAAACCCCAACAGGAACTCGTCAGCGTGGCTGGGCAAAGCCTGGTCATCCAGTCGGACCAGCCCGACACACTGCTTCCAGATGCGGACACGATCATCAACGCCCAGGACATGTTGCTCATCCAGGGAAGCCACAACCAAGTCCAGGCAGCCCGCGACTGTTACGGTTTGGAACGCGACGAACTCACCCACCAGACGAAACTCAGCCTGATTAACGAGCAGTTCGGCGTTGCGGAGGTCATCCTGCGCCCGCGTTCGCAGTACGTCGGAAAGACACTCCGCGACATGAACTTTGGGGCGCGCTTCCGCCTGACGGTGTTAGAGATTGCCCGGCCCGGCAGCACCAAGAAACTGGATACGGGCAGCACTCGCCTCCAATTTGGCGACACCTTACTCGTCCAGGGCTACTGGGACGACATTCTCGCGCTCCGCAAGAAGCCACACGACTTTATCGTGACAAGTAATTTGGAGGACGCCGCCCATGCTGAAAACCGCAAACGTGCCCCCGTGGCGGGGGTCATCCTGCTGGCGATGCTAGTCGCGCTCATCTTCGGTGAGGACTTGCTCGTTCGCCTGACGGGGAACCTTGCACTCGGCAACATTATCAACACCGCCAGCATCAGCCTCACCGCAGCCCTGGCGATGGTCCTTTCTGGTTGCCTTTCGATGGATGAGGCCTACGACGCGATTGACTGGAAGAGCATTATCCTCATCGCAGGCATGATCCCTATGAGCACTGCTCTGCAAAAGGTCGGGCTAGCGGCGGGGATTGCGGACGGCTTCACCACCTACCTCGGCAGCTACGGCCCCTATGCGATTTTGGCCGGGCTGTTCCTGCTCACGTCAATGTTTACGCAGGTCATTTCCAACACGGCCACCACGGTGATTCTCGCGCCGATTGCCTTCACCATCGCAGCCCAACTCGGCCTACAGCCCCACGCCTTCCTAATGGCTGTTGCGATTGCCGCGTCGATGGCCTTCGCGTCCCCAGTCGCCTCCCCCGTGAACACGCTCGTCATGGGTGCGGGGAACTACAGCTTCCGCGACTACGTTAAGATCGGCACGCCGCTCATCTTCGTTATGTTGATCGTGACGTTGATCTTCGTGCCTATTTTCTTCCCGTTCCAATAGGCTCATCGCGTTGCCGGCACTACAAAACGCGCTCGCTTCGGTGGGCGTGTTTGGGTTCATTTGTGCCACTGTTCACCCAAAACCCCTTATAACCTCAACGAGACGGTGTTTCCGATTGTCTTTGTTTACCTACAAATCATTGTTTATTACGTTTCATCTTCCTTGCACACACACCGCTATAGAACTATAATAAAACGTGAAAGAAAACCTTATAAAGTTTCGTAAGTGCGGCGTAGAACAGACCAATTTGGTGTATAGTGGAACAAATTCGCTTTGTTACTAGAAATTTTGGCACGATATGGATATTAGTGGCATTATCTCGCGTCATGCGGCCTACCGCCCCAACCACTTGGCCGTGGTTTTTGAGGGCCAACGCTTTACCTACGCCGAATACAATCGAGAGGTCAATAAACTCGCCAACGCTTTGCTAGCCCTGGGTGTTCGCAAGGGCGACAAGCTGGCAACCATCACGGGGAACAGCCTAGAACTGCTCAACCTCTATTGGGCCGCCGCCAAGATCGGCGCGGTTGTTGTGCCCCTCAGCAACTTGCTACGGGGGCAGGGCTTGGTCACGTTGCTCAAAGATAGCAGTAGCATCTTCATCCTCACCTACAGCGATTTCATCCAACACCTAGACCCCCTTCGCGACGAACTCCCGGACGTGAGACACTACATCCTGGGCGACGGCGAGGCCGACGGCTACACATCTTATGCGGAACTGGTCGGGGGGGCCTCCACCGACGACCCACCCAACCCCGGCATCACGGGCGACGACCTCTACAATATCGTCTACAGCAGCGGCACCACTGGGCTACCCAAGGGCATCGAGATCAGCCACCGCGTGCGGGCGCTCTACGGCGCGTTGTTCGGCCTGTCCTACCGCATGACGCCAGAGAACGTGTCGCTCCACACCGGGGCTATCATCTTCAACGGGTCGTTCCTAACGTTGATGCCCGCCTTCTACCTGGGCGGCACCTACATCCTGCACCCCAGCTTCGACCCCGACCGCCTCATTGAGACGGTGGCCGAAGAAAAAGTGACCCACATCAAGATGGTGCCCTCACAAATTATCGGGATGCTCAACTCCCCTAAGTTCGACCCGGCCATTATGCAGTCTTTGGAGATGGTCGGCACCGTCGGCGCACCGCTGTTGCTGGAACACAAAAACGCGCTGGCACAGGCGCTCCCCGGTCGCTTCTACGAGCTATACGGCCTGACTGAAGGCTTTATGACGATCCTGGACCCGTGGGACTTCGAGCATAAGCCGGAGTCTGTCGGCACGCCGCCGCCCAACTTCGAGATGCGCGTGGTGGATGACCAGGGCGTGGACGTGCCCACCGGGGAAATCGGTGAGATCATCGGCAAAAGCCCAGTGATGATGACGAAGTACCACAACCAGCCAGACCTCACGGCCAAGGCTGTCCGCGACGGTTGGCTCTACACGGGCGACATCGGCTATGTGGACGACGACGGCTTCCTGTATCTGGTGGACCGCAAGAAGGACATGATTATCTCCGGCGGTGTGAATGTTTACCCGCGTGACATGGAGGAGATCATGGTTACGCATCCTGCCGTGCGCGAGGTTGCCATCTTCGGCGTGCCAGACGACAAGTGGGGCGAAACCCCGGTCGCCGCTGTCATTGCGGAGCCAAAAACCGAGCGGGTCAGCGAGGATGCGTTACTCACCTGGACCAACGACCATATCGAGGCGCGTTACCAAAAGATCACCAAGGTGATCTACCTGGACGAGTTTCCGCGTAGCTCGTCCGGTAAGACACTCAAGCGCGAGATCAAGGCCGCGTACCTGAACGGCCAACCCAACTAACTTCGGTTTCGAGAGGGTCCCTGCCCCCACGTACACCCTATGAAACAAGTCAAAATGCCTTTTTATGCTATAGGAGCTTTACGAAAAATGAAGAAAATCACTGTACTGGTTGCGCTGCTGCTGCTTACCGCCCTTGTCGGGGGGGTCGTGGCCCAAAACACCCCTTATTATGAGGATGATGTTGTTCTTTACGGCTTCATCGTAGACGAGTCCGGCATTGGCGCGATCTTCGCTGACTCCCAGGTGAAGGGCGTGGAGATGGCAATTGCCGACCTCAACGAGGCTGGTGGCATCTTGGGCCGTGAGGTTCAGTTCATCCGCCAGGACTCCGAGTTGGACGCTGAGACGGGGACCAACATTGCCCGCCAGTTTATCGCGGAGGACAACGTGGACTTCCTGCTTGGCCCGACGAGTTCCGGCGTGGCGTTGGCCGTGAGCGAGGTTGCCCGCGAGAACGAGCGCGTTATCGCCTTCCACACCTCCAACACCAAGGCGCTGACCACCACCAACGGCCACGACTTCATGGTGCAGGTTGTGCCACACACCACCATTGAGGCCCGCGCTGCTGCCCTTTACGCTGCCGCCAACCTGGACTTCACCGACTACGCCTCCATCGGCCCGGACTACTCCTTCGGTCGTGACTCTTTCGAGGCCTTCGAGCCAGCCCTAACCGCCAACAGCGATGCAGCGGTGATCTCCCAGCAGTGGCCCGCCCTCTCCGAGCCAGACCTGACACCGTTCATCACTGCTGTGCAGAACAGCGGTGCCGAGATCCTCTACTCTAACGCATGGGGTGCCCAGGCTGTAAACATCCTCCAGACAGGTAACGACTTCGGGCTGTTCGAGGAAATCCAGATGATCGGCCTGTTCGACACCGACTTCATGAAGGCCTTTGAAGGCACCACGGACCTGCCGGAGGGTCTCTATGGCTACGCTCGTGCGCCGTTCTACGGCATCGTGGACGAGAACGGCGAGATGACCGAGGCCATCTCCGCCTTCGTAGACGAGTACGTTGAGACCTACGACGCCTACCCGTCGGACTGGGCAATTATGGCCTATGACGCGGTGATGGTTTTGGCCGAGGCTGCCGAGGTTGCTGGTACCACCGAAGGCCCGGCAGTCGCCGAGGCGCTGGGCGGCCTGACCTGGGACAGCCTGCGCGGTGAACTGACCATCCGTGACTGCGACCACATGGCAAACGTCGGTGAGTATGTCGGCGTGACGGCTTATAGCGACGTATACCCCTTCCCGATCTTGACGGACGTGGAGTTCGTCCCGGCAGAGGATGTGTGGTACACCTGTGAGGAAGTTGCGGACTTCCGCGCTGGCACGGAGTAACCGCTCACGCGCCATCGCAACGCATTCCGTAGGGGTTTGGGCGTCCAAACCCCTATCTTGCTATGTCACGCCGGGACATCATCTCTGTTGACCTGGCACAGCCCGCGAAAAGCCGCTTTGGGCCGTTCAACCGCGTTGCTCATTGCTCGGCACGTTTTACTTTTCACTTAATCACTAATTACTTTACTCGGAGACAACATGAGCGCTGAAGCCTTGCTCGCGCAATTGATCGTTGGCCTGTCCAACGGCATGATTTTGTTCATTCTCGCCTCCGGCCTCACGCTGATCTTCGGCGTGATGCGCGTGATTAACTTCGCGCACGGCAGCTTGTATATGCTGGGGGCCTATATTGCCATAACGATTAGTGGCTGGATTAGCGCCACCGCCCTTGGTTTCTGGACGGCCCTGGTTCTGGTCCCGGTGATCGTCGCCGCCGTTGGCTTTTTGATGGAATGGGTGTTGTTTAAACGCATCTACGACAAAGAACACCTGCTCCAACTGTTGCTGACCTATGGCCTCACGCTGATCTTTGCGGATGTCGTCCGCATCATCTGGGGTGGCGATATTTACCGCTTTGCCCGGCCAGATATCTTCCGTGGCTCCTTCCGCTTCGACTTCGGCGAGGATTTCACCATCCGCATTCTGCGCTACGATGTGTTTTTGATCTTTGTGGGTGTCGCCATCGGCGCGTTGATGTGGCACTTCATCCAGCGTACCCGCTGGGGCCGCACGCTTCGCGCTGCTGTTGCCAACCCGGAGGTGCTCGGGGCTTTGGGCGTCAACGTCAGCCGTGTGTTCACCGTCGTCTTTATGATCGGCGCAGCCCTCGCTGGGCTAGGTGGTGTCCTTGCCGCCGGACGCGCCTCCGTCTCACTCGGTATGGATAGTGCCATTATCGTGCAGGCCTTCGCCATTGTTGTGATCGGTGGCCTGGGGAGCATCCCCGGTGCGCTGATTGGCTCGGTCCTCATCGGCGTTACGCTGTCAGTTGGTATCCTGCTCGTCCCCAACTACGCCGACGCACTCCCCTTCCTGGCGATGGCGCTCATTTTGATCATCCGGCCCTGGGGCCTCATGGGTAAACCCATCAACTAAAGGAGACGACGCATGGCTACAACCGAAACCACCCCGCAAACCACGACCAACATCGCCGCCAGCCCGGAACGCCGGGTACTTGGCGTTCCGGGCATTGCCTGGAGCGGCGTCTTCGTTGTCGCGATGACCGCGCTGCCCTTCATCATGTCGGAGTTCCAGACAATTATCCTAACGGACATGCTCATCGTTGGCATCTTCGCCCTTAGCCTCAACCTGATCCTGGGCTACGGGGGCATGGTTCACTTTGGTCACGCTGCATTCTACGGGGCGGGGGCCTATACTGTCGGCATTCTCACCGTCCGCTTCGGCTGGAACCCCTGGCTCGCGATGATGCTGGCCCCGATCACGGCAGCCGCCCTGGGGGCCGTCATCGGCTGGTTCTGTGTGCGCCGCGTGGAACTCTACTTCGCAATTCTCACCCTGGCCTTCGGGCAGTTGGTGTGGACCGTGGCGAACAAGGCGCGAGGCCTCACGGGGGGCGACGACGGCCTGCCGGGTGTCCCCACCCCCGCCCTACTGGACAACACACTGAATATGTACTTCTTCACGTTGACTGTGTTCTTGGTGGTGTTCCTGGTGATTCGTATGATCGTGAACTCCCCCTTTGTGCTGATCTTACTGGCGACCCGTGAGAACCCACAACGCGCCCGCTTTATCGGGATCAATGTGCGCCGCCACCAGTTGATTACCTTCATCATTGGCTCGGCCTTCGCGGGCCTCGCTGGGGCGCTGATGGCCGTCGAAAAGAGTTTTGTCTCGCTGGGGATGCTCCACTGGACGACCTCCGCCGAGCCGATTCTCGCCAGCCTGCTGGGTGGGATGTACGTGCTGGTTGGCCCGGCGATAGGTGCTGCAATTTTGGAGTTCCTGCACTTCAACCTGGGCCGCGTCACCCCGTACTGGCCGCTGGTACTCGGCATTATGACGGTCTGTATTGTGCTGTTCGCGCCGTCCGGCTTCGCGGGCCTATTCCAGCAGTGGTTTATGCGCGATGTCGAAAAGAAGGAGAACTAGCATGGCCCCGCTGTTAGACCTCAAAAACGTTATGCTGTCGTTTGGTGGCCTGCAAGTGACGAACAACGTTAGCTTGTACGTCAACCCCGGTGAACTTGTGTCCATCATCGGGCCAAACGGCGCGGGCAAGACGACCCTATTTAACCAGATCACCGGGCGTTACAAGCCGGAGAGCGGGAGCATCACGTTTGACGGCCAATCGCTCATCAGCAAGTCGCCAGACGACGTGGTGCGGATGGGCATTGGCCGCGCCTTCCAACGCTCGAACATCTTCCCACGCCTGACCGTGTTCGAGAACGTCCAGGCCGCCGTCCTCAGCTACCACCAACAAGAACTCAAGCTGTGGCAGCCACGTTCGCAGATGACCAAGTACAACGACCGTGTGGCCGAAATCCTCTACAACATCGGCCTGCACAGGTCGCACAACGTCCGCGCTGCTGAACTCGCCCTGGGCGACCAGAAGCGCCTCGAGATCGGCCTGGCCCTGGCGCTGGAACCCAAGCTGTTGCTGCTGGACGAGCCAACAGCGGGGATGAGCCAGGAGGAAACCAATAATACCGTTGCCCTCATTGACAAACTGGTGCGTGAGCTAGACATGACGTTGCTCTTCACCGAGCATGACATCGGCCTTGTGTTTAACATCTCGCAGCGCATCTACGTCTTGAACATGGGCACCATCATCGCGGAGGGCACCCCGCAGGAGGTGGCCGACAACCCGGACGTGCAGCGCGTCTACCTCGGCACGGACCACGCAGAAATCAAAAAGATGAAGGAGTCGTAACGATGGCCGAGCCACTACTCAAAGTCGAGCAAATTCACACCTTTTACGGCCTCAGTCATATTCTGTTTGATGTATCGCTGGAAGTTTACCAGGGCGAGTGTGTGACGCTGATGGGGCGCAACGGTGCGGGGAAAACCACCACCCTTCGCAGCATCATGGGCATGACACCGCCCCGCCAGGGGAGCGTCGCCTACCAGGGCCAGCCGATCAGCGGGAAGCCCTCCCACGACATCGCCCACCTCGGTATCGGCTTCGTGCCGGAGGAACGCGCTATCTTCCCAGAACTCACCGTTTGGGAAAACCTGGACGTGGCGCGTAAGCCGGACGCCAACGGCCAGTACAAGTGGAACGAGGACCGCATCTACGAAATTTTCCCGCGCCTGGAAGAACGCCACCTGCAAATGGGCGGTACGCTCTCTGGCGGTGAGCAGCAGATGTTAACGATTGCCCGGACCCTTATGGGCAACCCGAACCTCATCTTGCTGGATGAGCCTTCCGAGGGGCTGGCCCCGTTGATCGTAGAAACCATCCGCGAACTTGTTCTACAGGTCAAGGCGGAGGGTGTCACCATCCTGTTGGCGGAGCAGAGTACTCACTTTGCCCTCAGTCTTTCCGAGCGCG
>CAYWZS010000105.1:0-15555 GCA_964462905.1 uncultured Anaerolineaceae bacterium | reverse complement strand
CGAGATCGTTTCACGTGACTGGAGTTCAGACGTGTGCTCTTCCGATCTATTGCGGCGGGGTTCGCGGTGGGGAGCAAGTACCCCGGCGGACTGGTCATCGTCCCGGTATTTGCCGTCGCGGTGCGGCGCTGGTGGGGGCGTCCATTGGCGTTCTGGATGGGGCGGCTCATCGGGTTTGGGTTGGTGTTTGTGGGGGCGTATTTGGTGACAACGCCGGGGACGATCTTTAACTTCCCGGCCTTCTGGCAGGACGTGACGCACGAAATCTACCACTACGGCGAACTGGGGCAGGGTTACTACACGGTGGACGATGGCCTACCACACCTGGGGCATCTGCTGGCGTATCTGGGCTTGGTGGCGTTCTCGCGGTGGGTGCCGTTGGCGCTGGTGTTCGGGCTGTTGGCGGTGGTTGGTGTCGGAAAGCTGATTCGGGAAGATTGGCACATCACGGCGCTGTTTCTGCTGTTCCCGGTGAGCTATGTGTTGTACTTCAGCACACAGTCGGTGATGTACGTGCGAAATATGCTGATTGTGTTGCCGTATCTGGCGGTGTTGATTGCGGTAGGCGCGGGGGCGTTTTGGTCCGCGTTGCGCGTCCGTGGGTTGCGTTATGCCTGGTCGGGGCTATTGGTTGCGATGTTAGCGGCAAACGCGGGATGGCAACTGCACAGTGCCCGTAGCGTCTGGAACAACCCGACGACGGATCATCTGGCGGGGATGATGCAGACGGCGCAGGCCAACCCAGGGACGGTCTACTGGGCGGCGGCGGGCCTTCACGACGAACTCATCGCGGCCTATGGGGAGGATCTCCCGGCGAACATTCAGCCGGGGTCCGCAAACGCGGACGTGGTCGCGCTGTGGATGACGGACAATTTGCTGCTGCAAGACAGCAACTACGGCGCGTATTTGGGGCGGCGGTTCGCGCAGCCGTGGCGCGGGGTGATCTGGCATCACGGGCCATACGAGGTCAACATGAGCTACTATCCGGGGTGGGACGGAGACAACCGGGTGGTGATGTTCCCGGTTGAATATGTGGCGGGAGACAAGCTAACGGCCCGGTAAACGCAAACCGCCCCGGCACACGACCAGGGCGGTTGTTTTACGCTGTGCGCGTTAGCTCTGCGAGAGCAGTAGTGCCTCGGCAGTTTCGGCGTCTGGGGCGACGGTGAGCACAGTTTCACCCGTCGCGAGTTCGGCAAGGCACATGGTATCTGCCGGACCCGTCCAGCAGGTGCCGTCGAGTGCAGCGCCACTACGCGCAGCGGCGAAGGTTTCCACGATTGCGACGAACTCCTCCGCGTCGGCGGGGGTATCCCAGGCATTGCGGAGCAACATCGCTGTTTCGCCCTCGGTGTTCTGCCACACCTGGTAGCTGTCGCCGCCCCAGCCTGCGGCGGCGGGGCTGTGCTCGGTGGGGGCCAGTTGTGTGTCGAGGTAGGCGCGTAGGTAGAACTCACCCAGCACGCTCGGCTCGAAGGCGGTCCAATCCGCGCTAAAGATGCCTTCCGTGGACGCCAGTTCGACTGTAATCGGCAGGTCGCCGTTCAGGTAGGCTTCCGGGTGGATGACCTGCTCGGTAGACACGGGCAGGTTCGAGAAGGCGGCGTTGACCGCCTCCCAGCCGCCCTCACGGTAGATCGCCGCGACGAACTCCGCACCCGTCAGGTAGGGGAAGGTCAGTTCGCGGACAAGGATGGGCGGGGTTCCCGCTGGCATAGTGGTGGACCCGCTGGCAAACGACCCGGTGAGCAGGCCCAACGCGGCCATTGGGTTCTGCTCGATGAGGTACTCGGTGTAGGCGTTCATCACGAGTGTCGCATCACCCTCCACGAGTGACTGCATGGCGAGGACCGCATCGCCGGACATCTCCTCGGCGGCTTCGGGGGCCATGCCGATCTCTTGGAGGCCGAACACCTGATCTTGCAGCGCATGGACGTACTCATGCACGTAGATGATCTTCTCCAGCGACGGGAGCGCGTCGCCGAGTTCTGCACCAGAGAGCAGAATCGTGTTCATCGTCTTGTCTTCTGGGTTGTAGTAGCCGCCGACTTGATCCTGCAACAGATTGAGGTAAACCGCCACAATATCGGTTCCCGGCTCGGTAAAGTCGAAGGCGGTGTAGAACGCCTCAACCTCAGCGACGATCTCCGGCGTGAGCTGCTCGTCCAACGACCCTATAATGAAATCGGAGGCCTGCTGACGGGTCGGGAACACCCGAATCACGGGTTCGGTCGGCTGTAGGCCACGGGTGTCAATCACCCATGCCTCCAGCCCGTCTAGCTCGGCGGCCAGCTCCAGGCTGATGTTCGGATCGCTCTCCTGGGCGGTGACGGCCAACGGCAGGGCCAGCAAGGCCAACAGCAGCAAGAAAATTCGCATGTCGTGTCCTTAGATTGCGGTTCACATATTGTAGAAGCGTAACGGGATGAGCAAAAATGGCCCACCCCCAAAAATGTGGGGAAACCCCTACCAAACACGCCCACGGGCAGCGACTGCAAAGACCTGCTCGACATGGTCGCCGCGCACACCGTAGATTTTGTCGTGCAGGTTGGTAACGACGCAGGTGTGAATGGGGATGACATGGACGACATCACCAACCGCCGGGACGCTATCGCAGGCCGTCATATCGACAAAGCCGTGTTCCTCGTTGACGCGGTGTAGGCGGGCGTCTGGGTATTCGACGATGTAACCGTGTAGCCCGTCGTAGCTGTCGGCGGCGAGTGTCTTGGAGCCGCTGTCGAGGATCACACGGGCCGGGTCGTTGGCGCTGACGACGGTCGCCCGGATGGTCATGGCACATTGGCCGAGCGTCGCCCAGCCAGACGACACACTGCGCCAGTCCGCAAAGACATAAGTGCCGATGCGTAACTCGGTAAGTTCCGGCATCTGGTCGGCGGTCCCCAACGCGCCGAAGCCGCCCCCGCTGATTGTCTTTACGGGAATCCTGTGGTCCGCCAGGGATTGCAGCGCGGCCTGGAGCCGAGGGCGCACATCTGGCGTGCTGGGGTAGATCATCACCCCGGCAAAGTGCAGGCCATCCGCAGCGAGGATGTGTTGCGCGAGGGCGACGGCTTGGTCAGCAGCGGCCCCGGTGCGCTCGTTCGGCCCGACGATTTCCACCATGACATTGATCGTGACGTTCGCCTGCTGCGCGGCGGCGGCCAGCCCGTCAATCACGGGCACGCTGTCGGCTGTGACGGTGATTGTGGCATGACGGGCGAGGGCTGCGAGGCGTGAGGTTTTGGCGGAGCCGACGACGTTGTAGGGAATCTGAATGTCCTTGAAGCCAGCCTCCACAAACACCGCTGCCTCTGTCGTCTTTTGGCAGGCGACCCCAACTGCCCCAGCGTCCAGTTGCATCTGGGCGATGGCGGGAATCTTGTGGGTTTTGATGTGTGGGCGGAACTGCACCCCAAGCCGATTGCAGGCGTCCTGCATCCACTGGATATTGTGCTCGACCTGGTCAAGCTCGATCAGGACGGCGGGGGTTTCAAGGTCGGACACGAGGAACATCGGGTGCAAACTCCCATGCGGTTAATCTTTCATGACACGACTATACGCGAGATGGGCGATTGCAGCAACAAAGACTCAAGAGACGCTTGGCTTGGGGGCTGGCGCGGGCTTCGTCGAGCGTGTTGGCAGTTAGCCATTCCTGAAAGCGCTGGGGGGGTGTCTGTCATAGGCGGGGGGATATGCTTTGTTCTTTTGAAGATAGACATTAGGTAGTTAGCACACGCTTAATCATCGCCTCAAGCTCTGGGTGGGGGCGTGCGCCGACAGCTCGCTCCACCATTTGCCCACCCTCGAAAATCATCAGCGTGGGGATGCTGCTCACCTGATATTGGCGCGAGAGCTTGGGGTTGTCGTCCACATTGACTTTGACCACGCGCAGCTTGCCCTTATACGCCTTGCCCAACTGCTCTACCATCGGGCTGACCTGCCGACACGGGCCACACCACGGTGCCCAAAAATCGACGAGAACGGGCTGCTTGCTGCGTAGCACCTGCTGCTTGAAGCTCTTGTCACTGACGTTGAGGACACCGCTGGGCGGGGTTGCCATCGGTTGCTTGCCAGGTGGCTGGGCGGCCTTGCGAGCGGCTTTCTCGGCGGGGTCCTCGCCCCTGCCGAGTAGAAACGCGGCATGGTCGCGGAGGTCAGACGGGCGCACTTGCTCGCCCTCGGACTTTTCGCGGACACCGAAAGGACGCTGTTCAAAGGTTACGACGGCGGGGAGTTCGAGGTAGGTGTACTTGGCGGCGGTTTTGGGGTTGGCGGTTGTGTCTAGCATGGCAACCTGTAGCGCGTCGCCGTGCTTCTTGGCGAGTTTCGCCAGCGCGTCTGTTAGGGTTTTGGGGGCATTGCCCGCGTGCAACAGCAACAGAATGGGCAGGCCGCCGTTGTAAAGGGTTTTCAGGGTGTCGTCGGTGGTGGGTTTTGTCATGGTCGGCCTCATAGTGGGTGGTCTTTAGCACTCCAGACGCGCCAACACCGTCAATTCCTACCCAGCCTGTTGGGGCAGGTCGTCCCAGTCGTAGGCCGCCCAGCCGAAGGCGCGGACACTGAGGTAGAAGCTCCCGGCAACCACGCGGCAATATGATCGGGAGAAGGATGTCGGCCCGGTGACACAGGTCGTCGTCAGCGTATTCCACAGTTCAGCGTCGCAGCCCTGCCGTGTGAAGATGGGCCGGGCATAGCAGTGGTCATGACGCCGGCACGCTTGCCCCACCGGGTAGATATCCCGATGTAACACGACAATATCGTCCTCCACAAAGCGATAGAGACGCAGCACATCCGGCCCACATTCGGGGCCACCGCCCCCCAGGGAAAGCGGCGTGCCCAGCCATAGGACAGCCCCTGTCACCAGCGTGATAAACAGGCTGATGAACAGGAATTTACGGTGAATGTGACGTTGTCGCATCATCACGAAACAGGGAGGTGTAGACATTCCCCTGGTGGCAAGCGACGGGACGCTAGTCCGCGCCGAGTGCGCCCTGTAACTTGGACGCCTCAACGTGGAGTTCCACCTCGCACAGCTCCAGTAGGAACTGACGCGGGTCGTCCACATCTGGGAGCGGTAGCTGGCGTAGCGGCTGCATGAAGTCCACGCTGAGGCCGCCCTCGCTCACCACATCGTTGAAGGCGTTTGTGAACTTGTTCCACTGTTGCACCACGGCGTTGAGGTAGTTGTCGTTCTCAGTGACGGCCCACAGTTCTGCCGCCGCCATGACGCTCTCCATCCAGTGCAACAGGTCGCCGAGCTTATACTTGTACTCCGGGTCGGAACTTGGCACGGCGTCGTTGACCTCATTCACGAGCGCCTGCATTCGTTCGATCATCTGGCCGAAGGGCAGGTCCACCGGGAGGTTCAACGCCGCAACGTAACGCTCATAGTCCAGGAAGGCCGGGCGGCGCATCTCCCGCAGGTTGGCGTCTAGCTCGTTCTTCACCTCACGGTTGAACAGGCGTTGGCGCAGGTCGTTGAGGCGCTCCACCGGGGACACATCCTCATTCGCCGTCAGGTACCGCTTGAGATGCTTGGCGCTCATGAAGGTGTTGAGGGTGTAGTGGCCGTCGAACACAGGCAAAACCAGCGCGTCGATCAGGTTACGCCCGATGATACTGGATTGGACGTAGCCCTTGCTGCCCGCGACTAGCAGGTTTTGCATGAGTGTCTCGTTGACACGCAGCAACAGGAAGGACTTGAGCATTGTCCCGTTAAACTGGAGTGAACTGCCGCCGTTGGTGGCGTAGGCACGGTAGAAGATGAACTGTTGCAGCGCACTTTCGAGGGCGAGGTTATACAACTGGCGGAACACATTGGAGAAGTTTACGGGGTTCTCGCCGAAGATGTTCTTGGTAGACAGCCAGTTGATACTCTCGGGGATAGCCTCGCGCACGAGCCGCATACCGACGTAGCTACACTGGTAGCGGGCGGCATTTGCCATCGCCTGCACATATTGCAGCCCATAGCCGATGTTGCCGACCAACTGACCCGGCCCATCAATCTCGTACTCTGTGAGGACCATATTCCGCAGGACATGGGTGGGAAGGCGCTTCCAGTTTTTGCAACTGCTGCGCGGGACGAGGAACAGCGACAACGAGCGGGGACCGTTCTGTGTGGGGTCCAGCTTGGCAAGGACGAGGTGATAGTCCGCGTGGTAGCTGTTGTTAATCATCCACTTGCCGCCTGTGATGTGGTAGTCGCGGGTGTCCTCATCATCACCAACCGGGGTTGCCGCCGTGCGGATACTCAGCAGGTCCGTCCCGCAGTGTTCTTCCGTCCAGCCAATCGAGAAGATGTTGCCCGCGCCCTTGATTTCCTCGGCCAACTCGTAATCCCCCGCTGCGGGGATCATCTGGTAGGCCAACATACTCGCGCCGGCTGCGATCATGTGAGAGGGCGAATCATCGAATGCCTCCGACATAATGTGCATGGTTTGCAGCAGGTTGAAGTCTGGGGTGATGGCGTCGTATACCTGGCGTAGCACAGGGCGTAGTGCCTCGAAATCTACAATCTCTCCGAATTGAGGGTCCTGAGTAAAAGACATGGTGTTCCTATTTCTGCCTGTTTTCTAGCGGTAGATATGTGGTTCGCAACATGATGAAGGCTACGTTGGTTCTATAACGATTAAACACAACTTGGGACATAGAGTTACGAAATTCGGGGAATTCGTAACACAGACAAAACGGAAGGCCCTTGTGTGTGCTGGTAGGCGGTTATGCGCCGTCTGGGAGGAACATGGTCCGTTGTTCGCGGATAGCTTTGTTGGCGCGTTCAAAGTCGTCGTGCGTGCCGACATCTAGCCAGTAGCCTTCGAAGGGGAAGGTCGCGACCTGTTTACCATCGTTGATGAGTCGTAGCACCAGGTCCGGCAAGTCCAACCAGCCCGCCGGGGGGATGTAGCTGAGGGTTTCTGGCGCGTAGATGTAGACGCCCATGCTAACGGGGAAGGTCATCTCCGGCTTCTCGCGGTAGTTGGTGACGTTGCCGTCGTTGTCTACGTCCAGGATACCGAGTTTGATCTGCTGGACGGCGGGATAGCGACCAATCGTGAGGGCGGGGCTGTGTTGGCGGTGGTAGGCCATAAACGCGCCGAAGTCCATCGTGCTGATGAGGTCGCCATTCATCACGAGGAAGGGGCCGTCGTCGGCCAAGCCCGCAATACTACTGAGGCCACCCGCTGTGCCCATCAGCTTGGCCTGTGGCTCGTGGCGCAGCGTGATCTGCTTTGGTAGCACAGCGGCCAACTTAGGCAGATATTCCTCAATTTTCTCGCTCAAATAGCTAGAGGTCACGGTGATGTCGTCGAAGCCAAAAAATACCAGTTGGCGCACAATCGTCTCGATAATGGGCTGGCCGCCGAGGTCCAACAGGGGCTTCGGTTTTTCCAGCGTTAATGGGCGCAGGCGAGTTCCCTTCCCGGCTGCCAGAACAACAGCTTTCATCGGGGTCGTATCCTTAGGTTGCAAGTTATCAGAGGGCGTCCAGTGCTATTTTTGCAGGTTTGTGGGGTTTTTGCCAGCAGCCACTAGGTACTCGTCGCGGGTTAGGGTGTAACTTGCCAGTTCGAGGCCATAGAACCGAGTCGTGAGGCCATTGTCGCGCATCCCGATCTTGTGCATAACGCGCTGGGAGGCGAGATTTCGCGGGAAGGCAACGGCAACGATCGACGTAAGCGGGGTTTCGGTAAAGGTGAAGTGCGACACACTACGAGCCGCCTCCGTCGCGTAGCCCTGCCCCCAATAGGTTTCGCCGAGCGCGTAGCCAATCTCCATCACCCCAGCGTCTTTAATGTGGTACAGCCCCGCGTGGCCCATGAACGCGCCGTCCTCCCGGCGGGTGACGGCCCACGCGCCATAGCCGCGCAGCAGCCACTCATCCCGGCGTAGGCTGATAACGCGCATGGCATGGATTAAGGGGGACGGCGGCACCCCGCCCGTAACGTTTAGGTAACGCATCACGGCGGGGTTGCTGAAAATCTCACGGGCGTAGTCAGCGGCATCGTCCTCGACGAAGGTCCGCAACTTTAACCGCTGGGTGTACCGCGTTGGTGCGGAAGTCATCCAGGTGTCACCTTAGATGAAGGCAATGGTGAAGTGCAGGTCGCCCAGGCCAATACGCGACTCGTTTGGCACCATGCGCTTTTCGTGCGACCCTAATCGCCGCCCGTTGAGGAACGTTCCGTTGCTGCTACCCAGGTCCTCCAGAAATAGGTTGTCACCTTCACGATGCAATTTGGCGTGTTGGCGGCTTACGCCCAACAGGTAGCCTGCGAAGCGGTGCATGTCAATATCTGGGGAGGTGTCGGTGCTCTTGTCGTAGCGCCCCATGAGCAGTGTGTCCTGGATTTCGTAGATGAGGGGGTCTTTGACCTCCTTCAGCCGCAACGAGATAGCGGCACCTTCTGGGAAGTGAAACTGCGCCTCTGGGAGGTTGGGAACTTTACTAGCGGCCTTGCTCGGGTCCGTGTCAACAGCTTCCATCTCATCAGTGCGGAGCTTGCGGGTTTGGGGTTCAATGCCTTGTGCCAGCATCCGGCCACAGTTACGGCACACTAGGTCTCCCAGGCGATTTTTGAAGCCACAGGACGGGCATATATTTTGTGCGGACTTACCCACTTGGGTCTCATCAGACATGGGTCTTTGTGTCCTTACTAGGCGTCGGTTTAGTTTAGGATATTATGACGGATTTGAGAACTTGTGCAACTCTTAGGTTTGCTAGAAGTTGACCCATAGCATCATGCGGCCCAGGATAATTTCGTCGCCGTCGCGCAGTTGATGGGTTTCACTGGGGTCAATCTTCACGCCGTTCAGGGTCGTACCGTTGCTACTGCCGAGGTCCTCAATGAATAACTCGGTGCCGCGCTGGAAGATGTGCGCATGACGACGGCTGACGCCCCGTTCACGGGCATTATAGGGCGTGAGATTAATGTCCTTGCGGCCTAGCTGGCTGGTGTCACCGGGGTCCACCCGGCCTAGGACAATGGGGTCCGTCTGGACGTAGCGAGCAATGGGTGTGTGCTGGCGTTCCACCGAGATATACAAGACAGCATCGCTATCAAATTTCGCGGTCCCCTGGGAAAACGGCTGTGTGTCCGGCAGAATAGGATCATCCAGGTTTTTTGGACGATTGACCACTAGGGTTTGCAGGGCGTTGTCCCCCACATCTTTTAGAATGACACCGCAGTGTTTACAGGCAATCGCTTTCTTCGCGACCTTGCTGCCACAATTGGGACAATCGATAGTTTCTTTCGACTCTGCCATGGTTTGCACGTACCCTTGTTGCTGAATATGCCTCTATTCTATCGAAATCGGCAGGGATATTGGACATGCGAAGTGTAAATTTTGTATAGCGAAACCATTGCTATGAGTATCGGCTTCGCAGCTTGTGGCGAAATAAGTTTCATGATGTGGACAGGTACGGTAGACTACTAAATCGATTTCGCTTTGAAGTTTCATAACTTATCATAATACTTTGGATGAGCCGCTTATGTCAGAACAAGTCCACATACGCACCCAGGAACCCTTCCAGTACACCTCGATCAACCAACAAACCAATATCGCCAACAAGCGCCGGATCATGGACCTGATGACGGCGTTGTTAACCGCCCCCGCTGCTGAACTTTCCGATGTGCTTCAGGATGCTTATACGCCCGACGCCAACGTTAACGTGACGCACCCGGTCAACACGTTATACGGGACGTTAGCGGCGGGTGAGCAGTTCTGGTTACCGCTGCGCCACGCTATCCCCGACGCCGAACGGCGGGATATGTTCGTCGCTGGGGGCCGCTACCGTGATGGTGATTGGGTGGCGTGTATGGGGCATATCCTGGGAACGTTTGAGAGCGATTGGGTGAGCATCCCGGCAACCCACGGCGTTGTCTCCGTGCGCTACGGGGAGGCACACCGCCTACAGGACGGCAAGATCGCAGAGAGCTACCTGTTTATCGACTTTTTGGACCTGATGCGACAGGTGGGCTATTGGCCGCTGGCCCCCAGCCTAGGCCGCGAGATGCAGTGGCTCCCCCCTGCGACAGGTGATGGTTTGGTGCTGGCACCACAGGACGAGACGATCTCCCGGCGGACAATTGACGCCGTGTTGCGGATGCACGGCGGACTGTTCCACTATGACGGGAACCCACCGACGCGAGAGGTGTTGGACAAAATGGGCATGGTGGATCACTGGCACCCCAACTTCATGTGGTATGGCCCAGCCGGGATCGGGACGACGCGAGGACTACGGGGTTTCGAGGACTATCACCAAATCCCGTTTCTGGTAGCCTTCCCAGACCGGGGCGGGAACGAGATTGGGCATTTTATCCGCATTGGTGACGGCCACTTTGCCGTAACGGGCGGTTGGGGCTACCTGCAAGCGACTCATCTAGGGAACGACTTCTTAGGCGTGCCGCCAACGGGCAAGCTCATCCAGATGCGTGTGATGGACTTCTACCGTTGCGACGACGAAACCATCTGCGAGAACTGGATTCCGATTGACGTGCCGCACATCCTGTTGCAGATGGGGGTGGATGTTTTCGGGCGGATGCGGCATCAGTTCCGGCAACATGGGCGCATCCGTTCTAGGGAGTGGCTGGTGGGCAGTTAAACCCGGCACTCACCCGTTTATCGGCATGGACTTAGCTTACGTTTAACTACAGCTTGTAATTTTACTTTAGCGTAAAATAACATACGGAGACGTAATCGGTATGCAAGATCGAGTTCGACAGACATTGAATGTGGTGCTGGGTATCACCCAGATAATTACCAACTACTTCGCCAGCGCCAGCTTCGGCGGCAACGATATGGGCCAAGTTTCGGACAGCTTCACAACGGCCTTTATTCCAGCAGGGCTGACCTTCGCTGTGTGGGGGCCGATCTACTTGGGGCTGACGGCCTACGCGATTTATCAGGCATTGCCTGGGCAAGAAAGCCGCGAGATTCACCGCCGGGTCGGGTGGTTAGCAGCGGGTGCAGCCTTCCTGAACGCGATCTGGACACCTTTGTTTGTCGCGTTACAGGTTACGATTTCGCTGATCGTGATTGTGAGCTTGCTGGCAACCCTGGCGGCGATTTTCGTGCAGTTGCGGGCCATGCGTGGGAACCTGACACACGCCGACCGGTGGGCGGTGATGATCCCGTTTAGCGGCTACTTCGCGTGGATCACGATTGCGACGGTTGCGAATGTCACCACGATGTTGCTCAGTTGGGGCTGGACGGGTGGTGGGATTGACGCTGGGACGTGGTCCGCGTTGTTGGTGGTCGTTGGGACCTTGATCGCCAGCGGGATGATCTTCTACAGCCGGGGCCATGCGGGGACGTTCGCCTATACTGCGGTGCTGGTGTGGGCGTTCGTGGGGGTGTACCTGGGCAACGGGGAAAACTACCCGACGGTCGGTGTGATTGCGCTGGCAGCGGCGGCAAGCGTCGTTGTGGTGACGGTGCTGCGGTTCTGGCATACGCCGGAACGTGACGCACAGCGGCAGGCGTTGGCGTCGTGATATCTGTCACGCCAGAACAATAAGGGGAACGCAACAGGGCGCTCCTCACCGGCTGGCTATGTGCCCTGGGACGGTGCTGACGGCAAGAACGGCGCAAGGTATTGAAACACAGCAAGCACGGTCAACCCCATAATGCCAAGTAACATAGGACGCCCGTCATAGGTTTCGCCTGTTGCCTCATCCGTCGCAAGGAAAAGCCCATCAGGCGGTAGCGGCAGCAGGTCCACCAGTCGCGCATAGGTGGCGCTATCCGGCATCACTGCTGCCAACAACCCGAACACCACCACGACCAACCCCAAAACTACCAACACACCCCCCAACACCACCGCCCACACACCGCGCAGTGTGCCGCTTTCAAGCGACACCAGACGGTGCAAGGGACGGTAGTGGTACCGTTGGAACAACATGTTGTACAGCCCATGTGTTGCCAAGACGATACCAACAAGGGCGGTTAGTGCCCCAGACGCTTCGGCGGCGCTGCCAAAAATCGACATGGCTAACTGGCAGCGACGGTAAACGGCACAGTATACGGCTCCTGGACGTAGTTCCCGTTCCCAACGACGGCCAGACGCACCTCATAGCTGCCCGGTTGCAGGCCGGGATACCCTGGTAGGAACTCCAACTGACCGTTCACGACGCTGTTGCGGTGGGTGGAGCCGATGGTCGTCCAGTCTGGGAACTGACCACCACGAATTTCCAGCTTGAAGTACTCCGCCTGTTCTGGGCTAAACTGCACGGTCCCCAGAACGGGTATCCCCTCCGTGATGACCTGCCCCGGCGAGGGGGAGGTGATGATCGCCGTTAGGACGATGGCCCCACCGGCGGGTTGCGCGTTGAGCAGTTCCTGGTTACAGGCGATGGTCGGCAGGTAGGCCAGGCCGTTGTTAACGGCGTACTGTTCGGCCTCGACGGCATCGGCGGGTGCGGGTGGTGGTGCCAGGAACAGCAAATCTTGGGCGGCGGGGGCGCTCCCAGCAAGGCCCGACGGCACCTGACAGTAGCGCGGGGACGGCGGTGCCGGAATACCGGGGCCTGCCTGGAGAATTAGCCCGGCTGCGATGCTCTGCGGGATGGGGCTAGCAAGCACACGGATCACACCCGGCGACACCTCTTGTTGGAAGGGTTGCCCGGCGACGGGGGCCGCTTCCCGGTTGCCCTGTTGCTGCCGGAACACGAGTTCGCCGTTCTCATCGGGGATACCCGCCGGGCCGTCAAGTAGCCACTCGCTGATGGTCGGACAGGACGTACTTCCCTCGGACAACGCACGCACATTACACACCTGCCGTAGCGACATCCCCTGTGGCGGGTTGGGCTGGTCCTGCTGGTGGGTGCCGTCTACCGCCAACATATTGAAGTAGCGCGGGGTGTTATAGATACTTGTGATGACCTCGTTCCAGATGGGGGCCGCGCCCGTCAGGCCGGACGAGTTCACCATCGGGTCGCCGTTGGAGTTGCCGACCCACACGCCGACGACGACATTACGAGTGTAGCCCACCGTCCAGTTGTCTTTGATGTCGTTGGTCGTACCCGTCTTGGAGGACGAACGGATCCCGTCAGTGCGGAGCGGGCTGTTGACTCCCATTGCCGGGGCGCGGGCGCTGTTATCCGCCAGGATATCCGAGATGATGTAAGCGATACGGGGGTCTAGAACCTGCTTGCCCAGGCCCGTGCGGGCAACCGTCTCCCCGGTGATGTTACCTTCCGGGCAAGCGCCCTCGTACTGGTAGATTACCCTGTCGTCTGAATCGACCACACACAGAATCGAGGTCGTCGGCACGAGCGCCCCCTGGTTGGCGAACACACCGTAGCCGTTCGCGAGTTCCAGCAGCGGCACCTCACCACCGCCAAGCGTGATGGATGGCCCGTAGAGGCTAGCGTCGGTCCCCAGGCTTTCGATCCCCAGGCGGTTCGCGAACTCCAGGAAGTACGGGACACCGACGGCCTTCTGGAACACCTGCACGGCGGACACGTTGTAGCTGTTGGCAAGTCCCGTCCGCATATTAACCGGGCCGTGATAGCTGCCGTCGTAGTTGACGGGCCATGTGGACAGACCCGGCACAGGCACCGAGCGCATTCGCGTGTCCCAGATGGGTTCCGCCGGGGAGAAGCCGTTTTCCATCGCGGCGGCGTAGGTGAACGGTTTGATCGAACTCCCTGGTTGGCGGAGGGCCGTTGCGACATTCACGCGCCCGTCGATAACGTCGTTTTCATAATCGGCGCTACCGACCATCGTGATAATCTCCCCCGTGAGCGGTTTCAACACGACAACAGCACCGTTGGTCACGTTGTTGGCCGTCAGGCGAGAAAGCTGGCTCTGGATGGAGCGCTCCACCTGGTTATGGAGTTGGAGGTCTACGGTGGTGTAGACACGATAGCCACCACGGGCCACGTCCGCCGGCTCGTAGCCAAGGCCCGTCATCAGGTCGGTGAGTTCTTCCTGGGCATAGACCGTGAAGTGCGGCGCGTTGAGCGGTGCCTCTGGCGTGAACACGTTCAGCCCGGCCTGCAACGTCTGGTTGCGGACCTGTTGGGTAATATACCCCTCACGCACCATCGAATCGAGCACTTGCCGCCAGCGCGTGAGAACGGCCTGCTGTACTTCGGGGTCCGGGTTGAGCGGGTCCAAACTGGCGGGGGCCTGTGGCAGCCCGGCCAGCAATGCCGCCTCGCCCAACGTCAATTCGCCCACGTCCTTGCCGAAGATCGTGGTTGCAGCGGCCTGAGCGCCATAGGCCAGATTGCCGTAGTAGATTTCGTTGAGGTAGAGTTCTAGCACTTCGTCTTTGCTCAGCCGTCCGGTGATTGCGAGCGCCAGCAGAATTTCCTCGGCCTTACGCGCTACGCTGCGGGCGGTGCGCTTTTCGTAGTCGAAGGCGATATTGCGGACCAATTGCTGCGTGATTGTCGAACCGCCCGTGTCGCCGGGGATGATGTCCACGAATTGCAGGGTAGCGCGAATTGTCGCGGCGACCTCAATACCAGGATTGGTGTAGAACGTGTCGTCCTCTAGCGCAATCGTGGCATTGATGAGATTCTCCGGCATTTGGTCCAGCGGCACGAAATCGCGGCGGCCCTCGTTGAAGTCCTCGTAGAGCAGGTCGCCGTCACGGTCGTAGTAGAAGGTGGACTCAAACGCCTCGTATTGGTCAATCGTCGCCATACCCTGTTCAATGACCGGGCCGATACGAGCGTTCGCCACACCGAGGCCAATCAGGAACAGTAAGGTTAGGCCACCGCAGAAGGTCACGAAGATACCGCCGCCAATCAACAAACAGCCATTCGGCATACAGCCGATTAAGCGCCCATTGCCACGGCGGCGGTTGCCGTTGGCTCGGCTGTTTTGGGTGCCGCCGTTCTGCGGCCCGTTGCTGCGCCGTTGCGGTTGCTGTGGGGGCGGGACATTGCGTGCGCCCTGCTGGGCGGGTGGCTGTGGGTAGTTCTGTGGGTTCTGGTAGCGTAGGTTTTGCACAGTGGGCGTGGGGCGCGGCACAGTAGCCGGAGGCGGTTGTTGCGCGGCGGGGGGCTGGGTATAACGCATATCTTCCGGGCGCGGTTTGGGCTGCTGGCGCTGGGCGGGTTGGGTGTAGCTCATGTCCTCCGGGCGTGGGGCGCGATGCTGTACCGTCTGCCCCAAGCCCGGGCTGTTGGTGGCGGTGCGTTGCGGGTCCGGCATTCCTGGCTCACGCGGGATAGGCATCGTCGGCATGTTATGCGGGTTCATGTCCCCCGGACGGTTGAGGATTCCCTCGCTGGAGGCCGTGACCGACGGCATATCCCCGGTGTCATCGTCTGGCCCGGCATAGTCGTCGTCCTGGGCCATTGGGAGGCGGAAGGGAACGTCGTCATCCTGTGAGTAGGGGACGGTAGGGCCGTCTTGGTCTACCTTATCGTTCTCGCGGTTATAGGGGATCGTTGGACCGTCGAGGTTATCGTCCTCTGGCGGCAGGTCCATCTCGTTGTTCGGATCGTTCGGCACGCGCTCCACTCCATGAGTAACTGGTGATCGGAATGGCCTTATTGTAGCAAAAAGCGGCGTTCGTGTGAGCGGCGGCTAAATGAC
>CAYWZS010000104.1:10096-15588 GCA_964462905.1 uncultured Anaerolineaceae bacterium | reverse complement strand
TCAACCCGAACGGGCCGTTCTCTAAGTTTACGGTCGTCCCCATCCAGATTTACCAGTGGACATCGCGCCCGGAAGAAGAGTTCAAGAACGTTGCTGCTGCCGCGATCATCATCTTGCTCGTCGTAATGTTGATTCTCAACGGTAGTGCTATCCTCATCCGCAATCGCTTTAGTAGGAGTTTCTAACATGACTGAAACCAACAACGAATACGCCATCGAAGCCAAAAACGTCAGCGTTTACTATGGCGATTATCGCGCCGTTGCCGACATCAGTATGGGTATTGCCCACAACAAGATCACGGCCTTTGTTGGGCCGTCCGGGTGTGGGAAAAGCACGGTGCTACGCACGTTCAACCGCATGAACGACCTGGTAGAGGGCGCTCGTGTCGAGGGCGAAGTCATCTACCGGGGGCGCAACCTGTACGGCCCGAACGTAGACCCGGTTGAAGTCCGCCGTCGTGTGGGAATCGTGTTTCAGAAGCCGAACCCGTTCCCCAAGAGCATTTACGATAACGTCGCCTACGGCCCGCGTATTCTGGGGATCAATGATAAAGATACACTTGACGGCATTGTAGAAGAGAGCTTGAAAGGCGCGGCACTGTGGGAGGAAGTGAAAAGCGACCTGGATAAGCTCGGCGTGGCGCTTTCCGGTGGGCAGCAGCAGCGCCTGTGCATCGCCCGAACCATCGCCATCAGCCCAGAGGTGATCTTGATGGACGAGCCGTGTTCGGCCCTGGACCCCATCGCCACCCAGCGGATTGAGGAACTCATGCGCGAGCTTCAGAAAACCTATACGATCATCATCGTAACGCACAACATGCAGCAGGCTGTGCGCGTGTCGGACTATACCGCCTTCTTTAACATCCGCAAAGAGGAAGGGACCGACGTTCGCTGGGGTGAACTGGTCGAGTTCGGGCAGACCTCGCGGTTATTTGAAGACCCCGAACATGAGGAGACTTCGGATTACATTAGCGGGCGTTTCGGCTAACCTTCGATCGGGAAGATGATGCTTGCGGGAATTTGGCAAGTAATAGGCATCAGGGGTACAGCTACACGATAGCGTGGACATCAGCGCCACCAACCCTAGAACGTGACTTGGGAAGTCGCCCGCGTCGTTTTGGCGGGACATAAGGTGGAGGAGAAATCCGTACCTCGCTAGAATAATTCCCCTCGGTTGTTGTTGGAATGAACTTATCTGCTGCCAGTCATCTTTGAGCATGTCCTTGGTCGCTTGAAGATGACTGTAGTTGGCATCGCTATGGGATACATGCAAAGATAGGACATAATGCAACCGACAAAACATCCATCCCAATGCAAGCTACACACTTCCCAGCACGCAGACTGTTGGTGTCCTCCCATGCGAGACTTGACAACCCGGTCGCGACCCTGCCACTTTTTGATACAAAGTGGTTACCTATACAAGCTCGACAAGTGCCTCCTCAATTTCAGCCAGTGTCTTGCTAGACTTCGCAAGTAAGTAGCAACAGTCGTTCAAACCCGTGATTGGGTCCGTGATGTACTCGATTTTCCAGTTGCCCGGTCCCACGATCTCGTCAAATTTCTCCGAGATGTCCTTACCATACATCCGATAGTGCTCGTGCAGTTCCGCGATGGGGTAGCCCCAATCATCTGTCGTGTCATATACCATCGGGTTCGGCACTGCGATAAAGGCAAACCCATTTGGTGTCAGAATACGCATAATCTCGCGCATCGCCGCCTTGTCATCCGGCACATGTTCTAGCACATGGCTCGCCACGACAATATCATAATTCCCATCCGGACGATCAATGTTCTGAATATCCAGCGTGTTCTTGACACCGTATATCGAAACCTCGTACTTACGGAACCACGATGGCTCAATAGATGAGTCCTTCGAGAATTGCAACACAGACCGCGCACCCAGGAACGACTGCGAGAAACTGGCCCAAAGCGTCCGTTGAGCGCGATGCCGCTCCAGGGATCCACATTTTTCGCAACGCGGTAGCATACGACTTCCGGGCGAAACACGGCCTCCAGGCCCACGGCCAAACGTCTTGTTTCCACATATGTTGCAGTGCGGGCCGTCGTCTGTGGGTGGGGTAAATGCTGTGCTAGGTACGGGTTGGGCAGGCGTTGACTTTGCTTGTGGGGGAGTCGGTACCGCCTCTGGTTCACCCTGAACGTAGGTCAACAGGGTTCGCGCACGCTCGTCGAAGCTATGCTTAGACCGCACCTCATGCGTGAAACGCTTACGTGCTTCTTGTTGGATTGGTTCATTCAAATCCGCCAGCGCCCGTGTCACAGCGGCTTGCAGCGAATCGGCATCGTGGAAGATATAGATGAACGGCTCAAAGGACTCTGGCAACCCTTCCACCCGGTCTGTAACGAGGGCCGCACCACAGGCCAACACATCAAAGATTCGGTTCGACACATACCCCATATCTCGCATGTCGTCCCAGTGATCGTTCAACACCACCTTCGCCCCACGGTAATACTGTGGCAGTTCCGTGTTGGGGATGTTTTCGCCACCGATGATTGCCTCATCGATGAACTGCGGCCAGCGTGTGCCGTACACTGTCAGGCTGATGTCTTTCTCTAACGTGTACTTCACACTTGGTCGGAACACATTCCGCGAATTGCCCACAAACAAGCAATCTGTGGTTACTGTTGCAGTCGTCCCTGTCGGGGTAAATCGCTCGGCGTCCGTACATTGCAATAACGTGACGATCTTCTCACCGTGTTCCAAACGCAAACGGTTGGCGTGGTGTGCCGATGCCACAAACACCGTCTCATACTGTCGGATTTCTTCTGCCGTGACTTTGTCTGGATGGCTAATCAGCCACATCATATTCCGTGCTTGTGGGTTTGGCTTGTACTCCGATATCCCACGTAGCACAAGGTTCACGTCGGACGGCTGTGCGTTGGTGTACCAACCATCCATGAAGTCAATACGGTAGCTATAGCCTTGCCGCTCTAAAGCTGCCCCCAAGGACTGTGCAAAGTGGTAGTCACCCCATTCCGCTTTAAGTTCCTCACGGGGACAGGAGATCTTTAGGGCAACATGCACGCGGCCATTAGCCGACGGCCTGGGCGTGTGGGCCGGGTGTGCCTTCAAGTTTGCACGGTAGACCGGGGCGCTGGGGTTTGCATCTGGAACCCAGTTTATCACCTCGAATCCATCATCTGCATAGTAGGTGAAATCATCTGGCTGGATGCGCCCCTCCCACCGATCAATGAAAACATACCTATTCTCCATAATGAATGTGCCACGGCCAGGCGTTTTCGACTCGTGGTGAATAATGCTGGAATCGGCAGCGTACCAGCCCGTCTTGCCAGTGTTCTCTTGTAACCGCAGACAGAAATCCACATCTTCCTGCCCGTTCCTGTAAATCGGATCAAACCCCCCTAGGCGCACAAAATCTGCCGCGTGAACAGCCATACACGCCGCCGTAACCGCTTGAAATTTCCGGCTCTTGTTGACGTGCGCCGCATGTTCTGGGGCGTTTTGGTAAATGGGGTATCCTAGTGTGCCTTGCTCCGCAAAAACCACGCCCATACATTGCACCGTGCGGTCTGGATATAGGAGCTTCGGTTGCACCACGCCAACATCAGGCTGGTCAAGTGGTCGCACCAGGTTCGCCAACCAATTTGGTGTTGTCGCCTGTGTGTCGTTGTTGAGGAACACAATCGTTCTACCACGGCTGGCCGCCGCACCAAGATTGCACCCCAGTGCAAAATTCAGGTTCTTAAAGTTGCGAACCACGCGGAGGTTGTCCACGACAGCTTCCCACAGATACAAACGTTCCGTCGTGACCGTGTCGCTACCGTTGTTGACGAGCACAATCTCAAATGACACACCCGCCTCAACACTCAGTAAGGACTGTAAACACTGCTCCGTGAGGTCAATCTGGTTCAGCACAGGGATCACAATAGAAACAAGGTTTTGATCGCGCCTTCCAACCGACCTTTCAAGGTCGGCCCAGTCGATCATGTACTTGTTACGTATCGTGAACTGATAGGCCTCCGTTTCACGGATTGTGATACGGTCGGCTCTGTCCGTGTCATCATAGTTTGCACCGACGACCGGGACATATACCGCGCCGTATTTACGTGTGTAGCGCAGGATAAGCTCCCAATCGACCATCCGCGTCATAGTCTCATCGAACCCGCCGAGTTGTTCATAGACACCGCGCCGGTGTATGAAGATATTGAGGTCCACGTAATTTGCCTTCAACATGGAGTCCCAATCGAAGACATTCCCACGGTAGTACGTCTGGCCTTCGTCCTTCCGTGCGGCTAGTGCAGCAAAAAGAATATCCGTTTCTAGCATCTGGAAAGAAGCCAGCATCGTTTCCAGGTAGTGCGGTAACCACACATTATCACTGTCCAGGTAAGCGATAATGTCACCCGTCGCGTTCTGTAGCCCCACATTCCGTGCGCCACTCACACCAAGGCCCGTTGTTTGTAAGACCTTGATTCGCTCGTCGTCATACAGTTCGGCCAACATCTCGCTGGTTCCATCCGTGCTACCATCGTCCACAATCAATAGTTCCCAGTGAGGGTAGCTTTGCGCGATAACGCTTTGAATGGCCTTGGTGACGAACTGTTTTCTGTCACGCGTTGGCATCACAACAGAAACAGACGGCTTCTTGTTGTGGGCCTGCTGCACAAACCCGCCGTCCATGAGCTTTTGAAGGTACGCTGCTTCCTGCTGGAAATCAAAGGACGTGGATTTAACGGAAAGATGTGTGATCTTCGCGCTTGCGCCTTTTATGCTCTCAACAAGGCCCTGTAGTTCATCTAAGGTGAACTTGCGCCCCGTAGCGGCGAAAGCAAATGGCCGTGATGGGGCAAGCCCCTGTTCTATGCCTGTTGTCTCAAAGTGCTTCAGTGCGCTCTCAGCACGCGGCAACTTATGTGTCTCGCGATACCAACGGACATCAAACAAGAGCGAAGGGTTGCGATCTTCCTTTTCACCGTAATTTACATAGTGGTAAATCCCCGTCATACGGGACTTCGTAACATCGTGATTCTGCCGTTGGTACCATGCGTCATCAAACAGCACCAACCCCTCGCCATTGCTGGTCGTGTTGCCATCCGTTATAGCTATTTTGGGGTGATAGCGGCGTTCACCACGTAACCACGCAATCATCATTCGTGTAAACGTGATCGGTCCCTTGGTAAATAGCGTGATGACAGAGGTCCGAACCAGGTAGTAGCCCCGTTCCTGGCGTGAACCTGGCGGCATAATACGATATTTGAGGCCCCACCAGCGGACGGTCAGCTTATACGAATTCGTGCTTTTGATATAATCCAACTCCAACGTTGTGTCATGGAGTCGTTGTCGCAGGTTATCCAACTCAACTTGCCGCCGCCGGACTTCCTGTACGCTGCGTTGCTGCAATTTTCGTTGTTCGTCTTGGTGTGCTTTGCGGTTGGCCTCTTGTTCGGCCTGTAATGTGGCAATTTGGTCCTTTTGTTCGGCCTGTAATGTGGCAATCTGGTCCTTTTGTT
>CAYWZS010000104.1:0-9996 GCA_964462905.1 uncultured Anaerolineaceae bacterium | reverse complement strand
GGCCTGTAATGTGGCAATCTGGTCCTTTTGTTCGGCCTGTAATGTCGTGATTTGTTGTTCCATGTTTTGTGTTTTGGTTTGCAGCCCCTGCACCTGGTCTTGCAAACGCTTGGCCTGCGCGTTTGCGACATCAACCTTTTGCTGGTAGCGGTCCAGCAGGTTACGTGCGCCCCGGTCCTTCGCCAGCATGAACTGAGAAATAGTGGACTGCACACTGGTTTCGTTTGGTTGGTAACCCGCCAGTTCACAATATCGCAGATAATCGTCAACCAACTCTGCGGGCACGTCCGCCACACCGAATCGGCTCTCTCTATCCTGTGGGTTGGCGCGTTCGGTCGCTTTGGTAGCAACATCGGCCTCAACATCAATGCCAAGCCCGACCAAAAGCCTTTGTAGCTCGTCATGGGGTTGTTGCACGAGTTTGTCGTAATGCACCCAGGTGGCGTCTTCTGGTGCAACCACACTCGTGAGGACACTGTAATACTTCTGCCACAGGTTAACCCCCAACAAAGACGGCAACTCGCGTGTGTGGGTCTTGCCTGAGGAGAGCGATAGCGCAATCTCTAGCGGATGTCGAACGATAATGAGTGGTTTTGCTTCGGGGATAACCTGATTCCAGAACTCAATCGTCAAACAGTTGCGAGGGTCTTTCCACAACCAATGCTCATGTTCGGCAAAGTCCTCCTCAATATGCTGGTAGACACGATCCCGATATGCGGATACATCGTGGATAGAGGTCCAGCGGGGGTAAATCGGCGGCGGCACATCCCAACTCCCACCAAGCATCCCCAACAATTCCCTGTTGATGGTGGAGAAGGGTTTGTACTCCCAAAATCCAGTGGGATTGTCTGCCGCTTTTGGGATTAACTTATCCTCCGGCCCTGGAAAAACACCACTTTCCGCCAACATGCTTGCCAACAACGATGTGCCAGAGCGGTGCATCCCGAGTACATTAATGACAACCATGTTTGTGATCCTGTCTGTTGTTCAACATACGAAATTTGCCGATTATGGACGGCGCGGCCTGTGATCGAAATCACCCCAACTATAGCCAAATCGACAAGTAATCCCCAGACATTTCTTGGTAACTTAGCCTTTGCGCGAACGGGTCGTTATGAACGCCCTTCCATGAAGGCGTTGTACTCTTTCAAGACGATGTCTACAGAGTCCTGAAGCTGGACTTCTCCCTCGTTTAGCCAGATCGCACGACTGCACAGCCGCTTGACCTCATTTGTGCTGTGCGAGACAAACACCAGCGTTCGGTTATCCGCCAGCAACTCATCAATCTTGTTACGACACTTCTTCTGAAAAGATGCGTCACCCACTGCGAGAATCTCATCCACCATGATAATATCCGGCAGGATGTGGACCGCAACGCTGAAACCCAACCGTGCTCTCATACCGTTGGAATACTCACGCACCCGCCGATAAATGAAATCACCAATGGATGCAAAGTCGATAATTTGCTCGATGATGGCGTCGGTCTCGTGTGGGGGCACCCCATAAATCGCCGCGTTCAGGTACACATTATCATACCCGGTCATGTCTGGGATAAATCCTGTTCCCAGGCCAATCAACGCCGTATACCGTCCGTGTAGTTCGATTGTCCCAGTGGTGGGGCGCATGATGTTCGCCATCAACCGAATGAGTGTCGTTTTACCAGACCCATTCTTGCCTACCAGCGCCACGCCTTCCCCAGGATACACATCAAACGTGATGTCCTTGAGCGCCTGGAAACCGACAGGCGCACTCGGCGGCTGTGGCGGCCCCAACGAAAGGAGGGTTTTCTTAATCAGCTTCAGTCCCTCCTGCCGTAGCGACAACGAGGAACCCAGCTCAGGATACACTTTACTAACGTTCTGTACGCGAATCACAGGATCAACAGACATATTAGATGTAATCGGTAAACCTATCTTCATTGACCTTATAGAATATATAACCTGTGTACAGGATTGCGATTGACAATGCTATCGGGAGGTACAACACAGCCAGGTTCGGCATCTCGTTGTAAATCACAATACTGCGGAACACCTCAACAATCGCTGAGAGCGGGTTAATCAGCGAGATGTAGCTCAGGTTAGACGCTACCGTTTTTGGATCGTAGAAAACCGTCACGTAGAACAAAAGTTGCAACGCAATTTGCACCAACGGCTGTATATCGCGTACCAGCAACCCCAACCAGGCAACCACAAAACTGAACCCTATCGCCAACATCAACATCAGGAAAATCGGGATTGGCAGTAGCAGGTAGTAGATGTTCGGCGTGATACCGTAAAACAAGGCAAGCACGACAAACCCACCGAACGCGAACAGAAAATCCACCATAATTTCCGTCGCCAGCAAGATAATGATAAGCTCGCGTGGGAAGTAAACCTGCTGAATGACCGCCGCCATGCTCTGGATCGCCGTTTTGCCCCGTGAGACCAACCGATTGAAGATATCGAATGCCACCCGCCCAGACAGAATGAATATCACCCACGGCACATCGCGCTGGCCGCTCCCCAAAAGCTGGGAGAACGCAAACGCTATCACCAAGGCCTCCATAATCGGGATGATCACAATCCACAGAATGCCCAGCGCCGTCTGGGTATAGCGTGCGCGTATTCTGTAGCTCGTCCATATCTGGATCAGGAACCGATGTTCCAGAATTTGTTGGAGGTTATCCAAAATTGAGATGTCGCGCCTGGCCGACGCCCGCAATCGCTTTGGGATGAGGACCAGGCACCCGCCCAAAAAGGTCGCCATGATCGAAAAGTAGATCATCTGAAGCTGCGAAACATCCGGCAGGAAAACCAGGATCACAACATCTGCCAAGCCCAACGCGACCCATAACAGCTTAAACTGTTGATCGACGGCGAGAAGCTGCGAGTCGCTGCGGACCAACTGCCACGCCAGAGCCAAGGTGTAAGAGGCGATAACCGCCAGAAAGAGAATCAGGTACAACTGTGTGAAGTGCGGGGTGTAGCCAGCCCCCAGCGCACGGCCCAGGTCCAGCGAAACCCGAAACTGCACCGCCGTGAGCATGGCCGTCGCCAGAATCAGAAAGTTCAGTAACGCTTGAATGAGCGTGATCCGTTTGGGAAGGAGTAGGCTGTGGGGCTGCTGCGCCTCAACATTCGTCTCGCGGTGATAGTCAGCCAATGGGATGTATCCTAGCTTTGTCGGATGATCGAAGCAGGCGTATGAAACCAAGTTAAGAAGCATATGGACATTTGGTGGATTATTCAATAGCTCCCCTCAAGATTGTATAAATCAAGCCGCAAAGTGGCTACTCGCATATACGACGTTTCCTCATCACCTTTCATGGATGTGTAAGCTAGACTCGCAAACCGCATCACATACATAAAACCTGTGATTATTATAACGTAAATATTTGGTGTGGAGATCAAAGGCGTAGTGGGGTGAAGTGTAAGCCTATGTTATGATCTTGTCCTAATGTAAAAAAGCACCGAAACGGAAAAGGACACAGCGATGTGGCTGGCATATGACATTGGTACCACGGAGACAAAAGCGACCCTCATCAACGATGCAGGTGAGGTGGTGGCCGCTGCCTACCGCAAGTACCCAACCCACACCCAGGAAGGCGGCATTGTTGAGCAGGATGTTCATGACTGGTGGACGGCCATTGTCGAGACGACCCGCGAGTTAGCACCGGGCGAGATCGAAGGTATCGCCGTCACCGGGCAAATGCAGGATGTGGTGCTGTTGGACGAGAGCGGCGAACCCACATATCCCGTCATCCTCTACAGCGACACCCGCGCCCGCGAGGAGGCCGCCGAATATACAGCGTGGGTGGACACAACCACGCTCCGCGCCCAGACAGGCAACAAACAAGGCGAGGGCGCAGACGGCCTCCCCGCGAAATTGACATGGTTGGCAAAACACGCCCCGGCTGCCCTGGACGATGCCCGCTATCTGCTATTGGGGGCGGGGGACTACGCCGTCTTCCGTCTGACAGGGGAGGCCGTGACCGACTCCACGACGGCCTCAACCACTGGGTTAATGGCGATGGGACGTAGCAGGCTGCTCGGCGCACGCCTGTTGCCAGAGCTTGTGCGCCCACATGTGGGGAAGATGGCCCGCATCATCCCCGGCGGCAAGCAGGCGGGGAGTGTCACACCCAAAGCGGCACAGGCGCTAGGGTTGCCCTTCGGCACGCCCGTTTACATCGGGCCGGGGGACGCCGGCGCAACTGCTTTCGGTTCCGGCTGTAGCGTGCCGGGGAAGGTCTACCTGTACCTGGGAACGAGTGGCTGGGTGGCGTTCTCGTCCCCAACTTACGCCCCATTCAGCGGTGGGGCAATCACCATCGCCCATCCCCGTGACGGCCTGCACATTCAAATTGCGCCGTTGCTGACCGCTGGTGGTAACCTGGAGCGGGCGCTGAAGATTTTTAACGCGCCTGACTATGAGACATTGCTCGCCAAGGCATCTCCAGACCCCGTTAACGTGATCTACCTGCCATACCTTAACGGCGAGCGCTCGCCGTTTGTGGACCCCCTTGCACGCGCAGCGTTTATTGGGATTGACAACACAACCACGGATGGCGTGCTGATACGTGCCCTCATGACGGGTGTGGCCTACGGCTACCGTCATGCGCTTGATGACTTGATGCGGCACTCGCTGGACGTGCTGGTGATGACAGGCGGCGGCACCCGGAGCAGGTTGTGGACACAGATTTTCGCGGATGTCCTCGGCGTTCCTGTACAAATTGCGGCGGACGCCGGGAATGTGGGGGTGCGTGGGGCAGTCGCCGCTGCCCGCCGACAGGCATTCGACGCGCCCATCGAGGAGACTGTTAAGCCGAACCCGGCACACCGCGCCCACTACGACCGTCAGTATGCTGCATATCGGCGCGTATACCCGGCTTTGAAGGGCGTGTTCGCAGCACTCGCCGCCGAATAGCACAGGACAGCGTGTGCTCACCCCCAGGCACAAAACGTATGGACAGGCTAATAATCCACGCCCAGCCCTGCGCCCCGGCCACCATACTACGGATAACTGAAGACGACCAACTGCTAGTTTAAGGTCAGCCTGTGGGCCGCTGCGCCGTCCTTGAGGAAGGCCAACCCCTCACGGGCGATCTGGGCACTGCCCTCGGTCGGTGGACGCCAGAGGCAGGTTGCAGCGGCCAAGTCCGGGTTGATAGCCGCAAATGACTCTAAAACCAGGTGGCCGTCGAACTTCGCATCACGCAGCGCCCGCCACACCTCATCCCACCTGACCGTCCCGCTGCCCACCAGCCCACGGTGGCTCTCGCTCATGTGGATGTAGTCCAGCACATCAGCCGTCGCCACAATCGGATCGTAGAAGCCGCGTTCCTCAATGTTCATGTGGTACGTGTCGGCGTGCAGCTTGAGGTTATCCGCACCGACCGCCAATACCGTTTCACGGGCATCCGCCAGTGTGTTATAGAGATAAGTCTCATAGCGGTTGCAGGCTTCCAGCGCCAGTGTGATGTCGCGGTCGGCGGCCTCCTGTGACAGTTCCTTCAGTGTGGCGATAACGGTTGCGCGTTCGGCCTCCGTGGGCGGTTGGCCCGTCAAGTAGCCGAGATCATAGGCGATGCACCCGCCGAGGTAGTGGCAGTCCATCGCGGCCATCTTGTCCATCACGTTAAGCAGAAAAGACTTGGCCTTGTCGGGATACGCCGGCATGTGCGTCCCCCTGGGCAGCACCAGCGAACACGTCGCCTCGATTCCCGCGTCCTGTAGCGCCGCCTTGTGGCTGGCCGCGTCGAAGTCCTCCGGCTTGAGCAACGGAATCTCTAAGAAGTCGAACCCCAGTTCACCAGCAGCGGCAATCGCCTCGTTTCCGGCGTCCGTGGTCCAATCGCCAATCCAAACAAACGCGTGAGCGCCAAATTTAACCACAGCAATAATCTCTCTTTGTGTGTTTTCGTATGTTCTGGGTGCGACCTACTTGAACAGGTCGCGGCGGTAGATTTCGTCTGGGCGGTTGTAGATGTGGTCGGCCTCGTCCGGGTCCATAAACGTTGGCCCGCCCACGCTAAACGATCCCAACATAATCTGCGCGGCCTTCACACTCATGGCCGTGATGTTTAGCACCTCCTCCGGCGTTTCGCCCAGCGCAATCAGGCCATGATTTGCCAGTACCATCTCGCGGGGGGCGTAGCCACGGCGTTCGGTGAACTCGCGCAGGCGGTCCCGCATGATGATCGCCAGCGGCAGGCCGGGATCCGCGTAGGGGACGAAGCACGCCTCTGGCCCACAGACGACCGCGTGATCTGGAAATTGACGGCGCGTGGCGAATGTCTCCGCGTGGATGCTGCACGCGAGTTGATTCACGGGGGAGGGGTGGGTGTGGCCGACGAAGCGGATCCCGGTTTCGGCCAACAGCATCGCGTGAAAGCTGGTTTCGATGGACGGCGCACGGTCCCCGGTGGGGTCGATTCTGGCGTCCATCATCTGCGCCTTCATCTCGGAGCGCGTCGCGGGCGGGTCGTCCAACAGGTCCAGAATGGGAGCCAACTTCACACCAACAAAACCGTCTGCCGTGATGCTCGCCATCTGGTGTCCGCTGGCCTTCACATAGAACGTGTCGGTATCAACGCGGGTCGAGGTGTTGCCCTCCCCGATAATCACGTAGTCTCGGGAGGGTTCGCCCAGCGCCAACGTCATGTCTATAAGCGGTTGCGGGGTCGTCATGCGTCTGTCTCCAGTCCGTTGATGAGGTCGAGTGTGATCTGTTCCATTGAGGTGATGTGGGCCTGTGCCAGTGCCACCACATCATCCGGCAGTGGGAAGTCCGGGCTGGGCGCGGCAATTGCCAGCATCCCGGCAGCCCGTAGCGCGTGGATGCCGTGGGCGGTGTCCTCAATCCCGACAGCCGTCGCCGCATCCACGCCCAAACGCCGCAACGCCTCATTATAGATGTCCGGCGCGGGCTTGCCGTTGGGGACCGTATCCCCAAACACCACCGTCTCGAACAGCTTGTCCAACCCGGTGAGAGTTATCACGCTCTCAATAATGCTAGTGGGGGAGCCGCTGGCAAGCCCCACGCGGAAGTTCGCGGCGGCCATCTCAACAGCCTCGTGTGCGCCGGGACGCAGGGGAATCTGCTGCTGGTAGAGCGCGTTCACCCGCGCTTTCATCTCCGCGATAATGTCGTCCTCCGGCTCGTCAATGCCGAGGTGCTTCTGCATCACCCGCGCCCAGCCGACGGAACTCTGGCCCATCGCCTCACGCTGGTAAGCGTCCGACCATTTAAGGCCGCGTTCTTCTGCGAACTCGTAACGCGCTTGCGCCCAGTAGACCTCGCTGTCTACCAGCACACCGTCCATGTCAAAAATAACGGTTTCAATAGTCATCGGCTGTTCCCTGAGTTATTGAATATTTCAAGCTGATGGCGAACGTACTTGGGCCGATAGATGATCTGCTTTGTTTTATTAGAAAATAAGTTAGGGTGCAGGGACGCGAGTCCCTGCCGGGGGTACGGGAGCAGCGCCCACACCCCTCTCTCTAATTTTATCGCAAAAACGCGTCCTTCAGGCCACCATCCACGCTGATAACCTGCCCGACCGTCTTGTCGAAGGCATCCGTCACCAGCAGATAGGCGATTTCGGCCTGGTCCGCCGGGGTGATAGGCGCGTGGGTCAGCGTGCGGCTGGCGTAGAAACGGGCTAGCTTGGAACGCAACGCCTCCGTTTCCTCGTTCTCGTCGAAATCAATGCCGTACTTGGTCAGCGAGCTAATCACGCGGTCACGCGGGAACATACTGCTGCCCTCAACTACCGTCGCCGGGGCCAGCCCGTTCACGCGGACCAGCGGCGCGAACGTCACAGCGAGTTCGCGCACGAGATGATTTGCGGCGGCCTTGCTCGTGTCGTAGGCCAACGACCCGGCCTTTGGCACCACCGCGTTGACGCTGGTCGTCAGCACCAGTGCGCCGGGGATGTTCTGTGCCTGCCACAGCTTCCACGCCTCGTCCGCGACGATATAGGCCCCAATCACGTTCACATCGAAGGTGAAGCCCCACTTCTCGTCTGGGATGTAGCCTGCTTTGTCCGGGGAGACAAACACGCCCGCCGTGATAATCACCTTGTCGATGCCACCGTAGGCCAACAACACCTGCTCGAACATCGCCCGCACGCTGTCACGGTCGGTCATGTCCGCAACCAGGCCGATTGCCGGGCCACTGCCGGAGATACCCGTCCCCGCCACGCCGATACCCACGCCGTAGACATCCGTGAGCGCGTCGGCGGTGGACTGCGCCGCGTCCGCCTTGAGGTCCGCACTGACGACGTGTGCGCCTTCCTTGGCGACCCGCTCCGCAACGGACGCGCCAATGCCGCTCCCGGCCCCAACAATCACGACCACATCCCGGCTAAGGGGCTTCTCCGGCGGCTTGCGCTGGAGCTTGGCTTCTTCCAGCGCCCAATACTCGATGTCGAACGCCTCCTGGCGGGGGAGTGCGACATACTCGCCGACAGCCTCGGCCCCTTCCATTACCGCAACGGCGTTGTTGTAGAACTCGGCTGTGACGCGGCTCTCGCTCTTGTCCTTGCCCCAGGCGATCATACCAATACCGGGAACCAGGATCACACGCGGGTTGGGGTCGCGCATGGCGGGGGAATCGTCGTATTTGCACGTCTCATAGTATGCGCTGTAGTCCAGGCGGTACTGGTCGATGCCGCTACGCAACAGGTCCAACAGCGCCGCCGTGTCCCCTGTAGCCGGGTCCCAGTCCACGAACAGCGGCTTGATCTTCGTCCGCAGGAAGTGGTCCGGGCAGGAGGTGCCGAGTTCGGCAAGGCGGGCGGCGTCCTGGCTGTTGACGAAGCGCAGAATGGCCTCATCCTGCTGCACCGTGCCGATGAACTTCTCGCGCTCGGACACCATGCCGCGCAACACAGGCAGAACTTCTGTCAGGACGCGGTGGCTCTCCGCCTCGGGGAGTGTTTCGTACTTCACGCCGCCGAAGGTCATATCCCCCTTGTTGTTTGCTTCGAGATAACGCGCCGCCCTTTCGATGAGCGTCAGCGACAGTTCGTAACATGCTTTGTCGTCCTCGGCCCAGTTGATGATGCCGTGGCCGCCGAGCATAATCCCGACGATGCCGGGGTTATGCTCAATCGCGTGCTGCAACACCAGGCCCAGGTCAAAGCCCGGACGTTGCCAGTCCACCCACACCACCTCGCCGCCGTAGATTTCCTCTGTCAGGTGCGCCCCGTTGCTACACGCGGCAATCGCAATCGCGGCGTTAGGGTGGGTGTGGTCCACATGATCGAAGGGGATAAAGCCGTGCAGCGGCGTATCAATAGAAGCGGCACGCGGGTTCAGGTTGTAAACAGCGTGCGGGTACAGCGACACCATCTTGTCCTCGACGGGCGTCTTGAGGCCGTTGTCGGGGTCATTCTGGTACATCTCGCGCAGCGCGTGCAGTTTGTCCATGTAGAGCGAGGCGAAGTTGGCACGTTTGGATGTGCGGAGGTCGCCACCACTGCCCTTCACGTACATCACCTTGACGTGTTCACCCGTGAGCGGGTCCGGCATCATGATCTTAGATGAGGTGTTGCCGCCGCCGGTGTTGGTGATGCGCTGGTCTGCGCCGAGGATGTTGGAGCGGTACACCAGCCGTTCTACCGGGTCCAGTGTGGCGGCGTGGTCATCATCCCACAAGTAGTTGACATGACGATAGTCTGTGGGTTTATAAAGTTCCATGTGTGAGTAGGTTCCTTTTGTAGAAGTTAGGAAAAGAATTTGCGTTCCAGGTCATCAATTTCCGCTTTGCCGATAGGCACTAGTGGGCCGATGCTCTGCGTCTCCAATAGCGAACGGGCGGTGTACTCAGCCACCTCCAGGCGGTCGAACGCCTCCAGGATCGACTTGCCGACCGTCAGCACACAGTCGTTTTGGATCAACAACACCGGTCGCTGCATGGATACGGTGTCCGCAATTACATCGTAGTCGTTAAACTGCGTGCCATAGTCCACACGCGGCACATCCCGCAGCATGATGTAACTCTCTGGGATGG
>CAYWZS010000103.1:0-15627 GCA_964462905.1 uncultured Anaerolineaceae bacterium | reverse complement strand
GGAGCCGTGGACGCCCCGGCTGGACGACAATTGTACGAACGACGCCAGAAAACGGTTGAACTCCGTCCAAATCGGCGCGTTAATCAGCAGGAAACCCGCAATCGACGACAGGCCGGAGACCACCGCCCAGCCAAAGCCGCGCACCCACCCGCGCCCGTAGAAGGCGTGTAGCCCCCACGCCGCCAGCGCCACCGTCACGATAAACGGCAGATAGTAGTAGGCCGTCGCGTTGAGGACGCCTGCCGCCGCACCCAGTCCGATCACCTCCCAGCGTCGCGGAGCCTCCGCCCGGACCGCCCACGCCAACAACACCAACAAGATGAGGCCGCCTACCGTGTAGCCCATCGAGGCGTGCGCCCACGACACCAGCGAGATAAAGCCGAAGCTGTAGATCGCGAAGAAGGCCACGCCGCAGGCCGCCGCCAGCGCCACGCTGCCCCAGTCGTCCAGCGGGACGCTACGCTGAAACAACAGCACGCTCACGATGATCCCAAACACCAGCAACAACGAGCGCAGCGTCCACAACAGCGGGAACGGGTCGCCCGCATGGAGCGCGGCGACGTTCACGCCTTGCGCCTGGGCAATCGGCCACGTCAGCGCCGCGACAGCGGTCCCGACGATGTGCAGCGCCGTGTTCGGGTGGTAGACGTGGGCGTAGGTGTGGCCCTCAAACGGCAGCAGCGAGTTGTAGAGATAGGCCATGTCTGCGTCGTAGCTGGGGGGTACGCCCGGCAGCCAGTTCACGAAGGTACGCGGCGGCGTCGAGACGACCACATACGTCCAGTAGCCCCCCAGCAAGAGGGCAATCACAACCGGGATCAGGCGTTTGGCTTGTGCAGGCGACATACAGGGCTGGCTCCGTGGTGGGCAAGTTCACCGGGGATTATAGGCGGCAGTGGATATAGGAGAAGGGGTGAGTTGATTTTCCTGTCAGCGCCAGAAGTTATCCCCCGCTCCGACATTTTGCCGGAATAGCCGTAGCGTTCTTCCGCTGATGGCATCACGAACAATCTGTGAAACGCAAAATCCCCGCGTCTCCATTCGATTCTTCTGCTATCCAAAATTCATGCTTTCGTGTACAATCTGGGTAAATTTGGGATATATTTGGGATATATTGGACCAAGGAGCCGCTGAATATCATGAAAATCAGTGTTTTGCAGGAGAATCTACAAAAGGCGCTGTCGGCGGCTGCCCGCGCTGTCGATAACCGCCCGACGCTGCCCGTGCTGGCAAATGTCCTCATCGCCACGGAGGACTCGCGCTTGCGTGTCTCCGCCACGAACCTCGAAATGAGCATCACAACCTGGATCGGCGCGAAGATCCACGAGCCGGGGGCGATTACGCTGCCCGCCAAGACGTTGACCGAACTCGTCAGCAATTTGTCGCCGGAACGGGTGGACATGACGCTGGACACCAGTTCGTTGACCGTCAATGTGCGCTGCGGCGCGACCAACTCCAACATCAAGGGCATCGACGCCGACGACTTCCCAATGGTCCCGGAGGGCGGCGAGCCTAGCCTAGCCATCCCCGCCAAGGTGTTAAAAGAGATGATCCGCCATACGGAGTTCGCCGCTGCCAAGGACGAGAGCCGCCCCATCTTGACGGGCATCTACACAGAACTGGACGGCAACACGATCACGATGGCTGCTGCGGACGGCTATCGGCTGGCTGTTCGCACGGCGGAGATCGACACCACCTTTGCGGAACCTGTCAGTATGGTCATCCCGTCCCGCTCGTTGAGTGAGGTGGCGCGATTGATCGGCGACGACGACCAGAATATCTACATCACACTTCCCGGCGAGCGTGACCTCGTGATGTTCCAGACGGAGTACACCGAAATTTCCTCGCAGTTGTTGGAGGGCCGCTTCCCGGACTTCTCCGCGATCATCCCACGCAGCTACAGCACCTCAACACTGATTGAAACGGCGGACCTGCTCCGTGCGGCCAAGCGTGCCGAGATTTTCGCCCGTGACAACGCCAACAGCGCCCGTATCGAGATCAAACCGCCGAACGCCCCCGGCGACAGCGGCGAAATGCTGGTCATCGGGCGCAGTTCTGAGCGTGGCGACAACGAGGGCCTGTTGCAAGCGTCGATTGAGGGGGAGGAATTGGAAATCGCCTTCAACATCAAGTATTTGATTGACGTGCTGAACGTCATTCAAGAGGACCGTGTGGTTATCGAGAGCAACGGCGCGGCCAATCCTGGCGTTGTCCGCCCGGAGAACCGCGACGATTTCGTCCACGTCATCATGCCGATGAGCACCAACCGCTAACCCCGTTAAACGTCATATCGGGTAGTCCGCTTGGTGTTGCGGACGGTGAGAGGCAATCAAGAAGCTGCTGTACACCCCTCATCAACCTGCCCTTCATAACCCCCCCCTCCACGAGGGGGTCTAGGCTTCCTACCTACAATTTCACGGCGATATAATATATTATTTAAAAAGTTAGAAGTGGGTTTACTATGAGTTTTTCAGGGTTTATCTGCATTGGTATAAATTCTAATCTGTGTCATAATATGTGAAAGCATAATCGAATCCGACGCGAAACAGAAAACTTATGCCTATCCCAAGTGTTATTGACAATCAACTGCGTCGTTGTGCCAAAAGTGGCGAAGACTACCAGACGTTGCGTGCGTTGTTCGAACAACAACAGGCGCGTGATGACCTACGTGAAAACGAAACGTTTCATCAGGCGGTGATACGCGAGGCCCCGGTTGCCATCCATGTGTACGATATTGACCTGGGCCGGGTGATTTTCGGCAATCCCGCTTATGAAGCACAACTCGGTTACTCGTTGGACCGGGTGCAGGTGTTGGAAAAAGACCTGATCGAAAGCATCTACCACGCGGATGACATCGCGCTCCGCCGCGAGACAAACGAGATGCTCCGCGCAGACCAGCACGGACAGGTGTTCATCAATGTCTTTCGGATTATACGGGCAGACGGCGGTATGCGCTGGGTGGCCGTCCGCGAGATGGTGCTCAACCGCCACGATGACGGCACCCCCCACCAGATCGTCAGCATCGCCCAGGACATCACCGAGTTCCAAGCAGCGACCGATGCGCTGGCGGCCAGTAAAGAAGCCATGCAACGGCTCATCCAGCAGTTGCCAGTGGGCATTCAGGTGTTCGACACAGAGGGCGTGTGTACTGATACCAACAAAACCCACCTGGAGATATTCGGCACGGAACGCGAGGCGCTGGTGGGGAACTTTAATATCTTTGGGGACAAAATAGCGGAGGAAACGGTTGTCCGCGAGGCGGCCTTGCGGGCCGTTCAAGGGGAAACATCACACCTTGGCGACCTGGTGTTTGACTTCTCAAAGGCGGACCCACGCTACAACCAGACGGACAAGGGCATCCGTATCATTAACGTCACAATTGTGCCGATCTTCGATGAGCATGGCAAGGTGACGAGTTTTGTCGGCGTGAATATAGACCTCACCGAGCGCAAACAGATGGAGGACGAGCTGCGCCAGAGCCAGCGCCAATACCGCGACCTCGCCAACAGCATCACGGACATCTTCTACGCGCTGGACCACGATATGCGCTATACCTTCTGGAACCGAGCGACTGAACAGTTGACCGGGATTCCGGCAGCAGAGGCCATCGGGAAAACGATTGATGAGCTGTTCCCGTACATCGCGGACTCCACGACCGACCGCATTTTCCAGGAGGTGATGCGGAGCGGTGAAACCCAAACGATTGAACTGCCATTGGTCGTTGACGACCAGGAGCGCCATTTTGAAAGTACGGTCTACCCGTCACCTAACGGTATCAACGTGCTCAGCCGTGACGTCACTGAGCGCGTGCTTGCCCAACAACAGCACAACGAGCTACAACTGCAACGAGACCGCCGCCAGTTGCTCGCCAGTTTCATCGAGAAGGTATCACACGAGTTTCGTACACCGCTCGCCACCATCGGCACCAGTGTCTACCTGATGACGCGCACCCAGGACGAACAGAAACGCCAGGACCGGGCAGATCAGGTCCAGCGGCAAATCGAGCGCATTACCAACCTTGTCGAGATGCAGTCCTTGTTAGCCCGCCTGGACAGCGGCATTCCGTTGAAGATGGCCCCGGTAGACATTGACCATCTGTGTGAGGTGCTGGTGGCGCGTTACCCCGGCGAGCCGCGTGTGATCTACACACCCCGCCTAAACCTGCCCCAACTTCAGGGTAACATGGACATGATCGATATTGCCCTGGAACAACTGCTGGAAAATGCCCGTCGCTACACCGACGACGACGGCGAAATTCACCTGCGCGTCGGCTATGACGCACAATGGCTGTGGGTGGAAGTTGCCGACAACGGAGTTGGCATCCCCGCGGAAAACCACCAGGACATCTACAAGGCGTTCTGGCGGGCGGACGTAGCCCACACGCGCCCCGGTTTCGGGCTAGGCTTGCCCATCGTTCAGCGCATCGTCCGGGCACACGACGGCCACATCGAACTGGAGAGCCGGGTGGGGGAAGGCTCCCGTTTCCGGCTGATGTTTCCGCAAAAATCGTGAGCTTCTAACCCAACATATAGGGTTTTCCCCTTATAATGAGAGTATTCAATGGCAAATAGGGGACAACCTATGCTACCGACGGTCCTGCTCATCCTTATCGCCAGCTACTTGGTCGGGGCGATACCCGTCGCCTACCTCATCGCTCGCCTCAACAGCGTCAACATCTTCGAGGTCGGCAGCGGCAACATGGGGACGACCAACGTCATCCGGGCAGTGGGGCCGCGTATGGGGGTGTTAGTGCTGGTGCTGGACATGTTCAAGGGCATGGTGGCGATCTGGTTCGCTCGTTGGTTGTTGCCACAGGCGACCGATGTCGCGACGCTGCTCGGCGCAATTGCCGTAATCGCAGGGCACAACTGGTCGATCTTCGCCCGCATCGTGACGGGGCGGCTACGCGGTGGCAAGGGGGCGGCGACCGCCCTGGGGACGTTCCTGCTGGTTGCGCCGTGGTACCTGACGGTGCTGATTGTGGTTGTGGGTGGGGCGGTGCTAGCCCGCACGCGCTACATGTCACTAGCGGTGCTGGTGATGCTGGCGATTGCCTCCCCGTCGCTGATCCTGATGTGCCTGGTTCCAGCCCTGCCGCTGTCGCCCATCTTGCTCGTCTATCCGCTGGCCCTCACCGGGTTGATCCTCTACCGTTTCCGCGAGAACATCAAGCGACTACGGGCAGGCAACGAACGCCGGGTTGGGGAAAGCGCCTGATGCGATGGGCCGTTGCGCTGTTGCTGACACTCATCGGCTGGGGCGTGCTGGCAGATGCACCGCCGTCCCTCCCCCAACAACGGGCGACACTCCCCCCGACCTGGACACCGACCTTCACCCCGACTGCCAGCCACACCCCCACCCCCACATTGACACCGACGATCACCCCAACGCTGACGCAGGCCCAGGCCTGTGAGGCCTTCGCGGTGTTGCCGCTGCGCGGCACGGAACGTCGTTACTACCCTTACACCTCGACCTTTAGCATTCTGTTCCGCACCCCGCTAGACGGCGTCACGGCGAACTTCTTCGCGTTTCATCGCTTGGGGGATGTCGGCGTAGGGTTGGAGGACATCACCCGCGTGGACACCAACGTGATTGACGTGCCGATTGCTGTGCTGCCGCGTCATGGGTTGTACGACTGGCGGCTGGAAATCGTGGATGAAAACGACGCGATGCTGTGTACCGAGCGCGGGGTATTCGTGGCGGGCTTCCCGGTGACAGCCACGCCATCCCCCACCCCCAACCCGAACGTGACCGTTGTCACCACCACGCCGATTGTCGTGATTGTCACGGCCACGCCAGCGCCGACAGCAACCGCCACCCCCGAGTAGCCAGACGTTAGTCCTCAGGCGTCCCGTTCGCGTCTAGGCGAAACCTGTTGGAGTTCCTCCACGAACGTGACGGGGCTACCAGAGAGCAGGATAAAGCCGGGGCGGGTTTTTACGACGTGAGCTTTGAGCGTGGCGCGGTCCGGGGTGAACGTGGTAGCTGGTGCGTGAGCTGGTTATGTGGGTGATGTCTTTTCGATAAAAGTGAGGATGATGTGTATCCCGCTCTATTTTGACCTTACTGTATCCTCATTTACACAACCTGTTTGAATACCCCCCACTTGTGAAGCGACGGTAATCCCGCTAAGGTTAAAGCGTCTCCGTTCCAGCGCATAAGGGGGGTTTTTCCCGTGAGTGATATTCAGACCCGGTTAGACGACCTACGCGGACGTGTGCGGGCGCTTTCCGCCAGCAGCAACGCCGACGAGGTGGCCGGACTCGAACGGGCCGCCCGTGGGCTGATGGCCGACGCCAAGAACACCCCCTACGAGGACGCCGCCCGTGCGCTGTTTGCAGAGCTGGCACGACGCGGCAAGGCGCTCCCACCCAGCCCGGACGACGACACTAGCGCCCAACTCCAGGGGCTATTACGGCGGGCGCGGATTCGCATCGAGATTGCCGGGGATGACGAGGACATTGACGATGCGCTGGATATTTTGGCGCAGGTGCTCTCGCAGCAGCCGGACAACACCGAGGCCATTGCACTCGCGCAGCAGGCGGCGGCGGCCTCGCCCACGGCTACCCAGCACGTCCGCGACTTGTTCAACCGCTATGGAATTGACGCCGAGCCGAACCCCAGCGCCGCCGCCCCCCCCCACGCAGACGAGACGCCACTGCGCGACGCTCCCCCCGCCTATCCGTCTAGCGCGGGGTACCCCGCGCCGGAACGCGGCACATCCCCGCTACCGACCGGGAGCGGCAGCACCCCACAGGGGCAAGGGCCAATCAACGCCGGAAACGACATCGACACCCTGCTCTCGGAGATCACGCAGACGTACTACGCGGGCGAGTACCAGCAGACCATCGAACTCGCAAACCGGGTGTTGGCGCAAGACCCCGGCAACCCAACCGCACTCGACTACCGGGGTAAAGCGGAGGACAACCTGATTCGCGGCGTCGTGCCAGACCACCGTATTCCGTTTGACGCACGGGTGGCCTTCAACCGGGCGAACTCGCTCGTCCGTGCGGGGAACTACGACGAGGCCGAACGGCTCTACCGGGAGGCGCGAGACCTGGCAGAACGCTCCGGCATCCCAACGTGGAAGGACGCCGAGAGTGCCCTGCTCGAAATTCAGGATTTGTCGTTGGCGCGGCAGATGTTGGACGAGGGCGACCGCCTGCTCACGACGGATAACTGGGCGGAGGCACTACGCCGCTATGAGGGCGCGTTGCGGGTGGTCCCCAACGACCCACAGGCCGAGGAACGCATCGACACCGTCCGCCGGGTAATGAACGAAACGGAGCAGGTCGCCGTCCAACTGAGTATGCTCAGTGGGGGCCTGCCGGAACAGGCCGCGCAACTGCAAAACATCCAGGCGACACTGGCGCGGGTGCGGCAGTTGCTCCCGGCCAGCGCCCGTATCGGCCAACTCCAGGAGGAGGCCAACAACCGCCTCAAGGGGATCAAAACCCAACTGGCGGACCAGGCTAACGCCGCGCTCCAACGGGCAGCCAACGCGATGACGGTCGAAGAACGGCTCAACCTCAACAACCAGGCGCTTAAACTGCTGGAACTGGCCGTCAAGCTGGACCCGTCGGACAGTTCCCTGGCGGATAAGCTGCTCCAGGCACGGGGGGATGTCGGCACGTTGGAGGGCGTGCGCCAGAGCGTCGAACGGGCCGACGCGCTCGTCGCCCAGAACCAGGACAACGACTTGGGCCAAGCGCGAACCACCCTCGCCAAGCTGACGGACTACGCCCAAGACGAGCGGTACCGGGCCGTGGTTGGGGCGTTGTTGGAACGCTACCTGGAACGCGCCAACTACGCGCTAGACGAGGGACTGATTTCCGACGCAGAAGCCTATGTCGAGATCATGCACGACGACCCGTTCCGGGTGTTGGGGCGGCGGCCAGAGGTGGCCCGCCTGGACACCGAACTGAAAGAGGTGCGGCGTTCACGGCGGTTACAGACGGGCGTCGGCGGGATTTCGATCATTATCATTCTGGCGGTGTCGATCTACTTCACGCAACCTGTGTGGGGGCCGATCATCGACCCACCACCGACGGCCACCGCCACCGCCACGCTCACGCCATCCGTGACGCCGACGGCATCCAACACACCGACCCCCTCCACAACGCCTACTGTCACCATTACACCGTCGCCGACGATTACGCCGTCATTCACGCCGACCGCTTCGCTCACGCCCACGCACACGCCCACGCTCACACACACGCCGACGGCCACCGTGACGGATACACCCACACTCACGCCGACGGTCACCGCCACGCTCACGCCGACGGCCACCGCCACCGCCACGCTCACGCCGACCATCACGCCGACAACCCCCGTGTTATGTCGGGTGTTTGTGGGGAACAACCTCAACCGTGCTAACGTGCGCGTGCGCCCGGATGTTCTCTCCGCGCAGATTGGCTTCCTACCATCTGGCGAGGCGGCGGATGTGTTAGAGTTACGCCGCAACGACCGGGGCGAACTGTGGTACAACATCAGCGCGACGATTGAGGGCAACTCGTCAATCGAGGGCTGGGTCCGCTCGGATACCGTGGTCGAGATCACGAACTGCCCGCCGCTGCCATGATCGAGTTTGCCTGTCATACCTGGGGCTTTAACGATCAGCCGTTGGCAACGGCACTGGGGACCGTCGCCCGCCTGGGGTTCCGCTATGTGGACCTGGGTAGCGGGCCGCATCTGGACGTGGTCGCCGCGACTGCGGAGCCAGGTAAAACCGCCGACACCTACCGCGAGTTGCTGGAGACGTTCAACCTGCGCGTGAGCGACCTTTACATCATGCTGCCGCGCATTTCTGTCGCGGACGACGACCGTCGGCAACACGAGATCATGTCGTTCGAACGGCTGATGCCGTTCGCGGCCAAGCTAGGGGTGCCGGGGATTACCGTGTCGCCGGGGGTACACAAGCAGGGGCCGCCGGGGGAGGTCGTGCCCCGCGTGGCGGAGGTGCTGGGGCAGTTCGTAGCGATGGCCGGGGAACGGGGCATCGCCCTCAGCTTTGAGCCGCATCTTGATTCCGTCACACAGACGCCCGAACACGCGCTTGACCTGCTCAACCGGGTAGACGACCTGATGCTCACATTGGACTGGGCGCACCTCGCCAAGCAGGGCCTCAAGCCGGACGCCGCGTTACACCTGCTGCCACACCTCCGCCATGTGCAGGTGCGGCAGGCCGCGCCACTACGGATGCAAACGCCGTTCGAGCAGGGCGTGTTGGACCTGGACCGGGTCATGACGTTACTCATGAGCACTGGCTACAATGGCGTTATCGCGGTGGAGTCGCTGTTAACGCTCGGTTGGCACGGGGCGGCGGCGGTGGACCCTGTAGCGGAGGCGTTGCAACTGCGTGACGCGCTGCGTGCGCTGCGCGATAAATACACCGCGTAACCGACGAAACATAGACAGCGCAGGGCAATCTTCCCTGATCTGGCGCACCTAGCGTTTTACCTGTGCCCCCACCCCCCGTATAATATAGGGTAAATCGTTGACCTGAGGGGGAAAACCCGCCATGAAACGCCTGCTACTTTTACCCATCCTACTGCTCACATGGCCCATGCTCGCGCCGGATGCCCAGGACTTTGGCAGCAATTGGGCTATAGACTACTACAACAGCACCGACCTCAGCGGCCCCGTGGTAGCGAATGAGCTTCGGCAACGCCTGGATACTACCTTCGGCGACCTGCCCGCCGGGGTGAATCCCACGCAGTTCTCGCTACGGGCGACAACTTTCGTCAACTTCGATGGTGTGGACTACCGTTTCACATTAGGGGCCGACGACGGCGCACGGCTGCTGGTGGACGGCTCCGAACGACTGGATAGGTTTGTGTCTCGTGACTACACCGAGGACACGGTTGATGTGGCGTTGGCTGACGAAACGCTCTCCGTTGTGGTGGAGTTTTTCCATAGCGGGACCAGCCCACGCTTGAAGCTCAGTTGGGAGCGGGTCGAAAACCTTGAAGACGACGACGATGATGATGATGACGACGACGGTATTGACGATGGAGACGACAGTGATGAGGCCGATACCGGGCCGACGGCTATCCCCACCGCAACGCCGTTCCCGGTCCCGGTGGGGCAGGTGGGCAGGGGCCAGGTTCTCAATGCGGAGGGCTTGAGCGTCCGCAGTGGGCCATACCTGGGCGCGTCACGGTTGGACATCATCGAGCCGGGCATAGAGTACCCGATCTTCGCACAGAACACCGACGAAGGCATGTTTACGTGGTATCGCATCCAGGTTCAAGAGTTTATCGCGGTGACAGATGACATCAGCGGCGAAGTCATCCGCCAACCCATCGGTGAGCCGGTTATGGGCTGGGTGAGCGGGCGCTACTTCGTCCCCACGGACGTAACCGGGGACATCCCCACCGAGGGGACCGTGTTCGAGACGTTGGGGTCCCCGGCCTCGACCGGGGTGCAGGGCGTGTTGCGCTCCAACATGCGCTTGCGCCAGGGGCCGAGCTACCGCACACCCACACTGCAAATTCTGGACTGGGGCGCATCTGTGGAGATTGTCGGGCGCACGCAACAGGCAAACCAACCCCACTGGTATCAGGTCATCTACGAGGGACAGGTGGGGTGGCTGTTCGCGCCGTTCATCGCGGTCAACGGCAACTTGAACACCGTGCCGCTGTACTAGCGTGTCCTGCTTCTCGTGAATAGCACCGGAGATCATTTTCATGTTTTTCGTCCAAGTGATTGTGTTTGTCATGGGGGCGGCCTTGTCCGTGTGGACCATCAACCAGGCGCTCCGTTCGTTCGTGTTGCCGCGCAGCGACCGCGCCTTCCTCACGATTGCAACGTTCCGCGTCATCGCCCGGCTATAGGGGTTACGGTTTAAGCCCCACACCCGCTTTGCCCAGCGCGACCGCCTGCTGGCGATGTTGTCCCCAGTGGCGATGTTCGTGTTGCCGTTGGTGTGGTTGGCGCTGATTATCGCGGGGTATGCGGCGATGTATTGGGCGATCAACCCGGCGCTCTCCGTCCGCGAGGTGTTTATTCTCAGTGGTTCGTCGCTGATGACGCTTGGCTTCGCCTTTCAGGATTCCATGTTCATAATTGTGCTGGCGTTCTCGCAGGCGGCGCTGGGGATGATGCTCATTGCGCTGTTGATCGGGTATCTGCCGACGATGTACGGGGCGTTTTCCCAGCGGGAACTGATGGTCACGAAATTGGAAACCTACGCTGGGTCGCTGCCGGACCCCGTCGAGATGATCCGCCGGATGAACTACGCCGGGATGCTGTACAACCCCGTGAGTATGCGGGCCTTCTGGGAGGAGTGGCAGGCGTGGTTCGTGCAAATCGAGGAAAACCACACCACTTGATCCCCTATGACGCAGACCCCAGCCCCGGCGCCTCCATCAGCATCACGCGGGAGGAGTTCGAGGCGGCGCTGGACCGCTTGGAGGCGGGAGGGATTGCCATCCGTGCAAATCGTGACCTATGCTGGGACCATTACGCGGGCTGGCGGGTGAACTACGACGAGGTGCTCCTGAGCCTCGCGAAGCTGACGTACCCGCCGTATGGTATTTGGAGTAGCGACCGCGTGGTGAACTATCACCCGGACGACATCCCCGCCAGCCTGGGTACCAGCGCCTTAGACGGCGTCCGCGAGATGCGCGAGACACGACCCCAGCCCGAAATAGAGGTCGCGACGAATTAGGCCCACCACGTTATAGGCCGCGCCCCCCTCCTGGGGTAAACTGTGGGGTGTCACCTGCTGTTTGCCCTGGGAGCCGCCCCCGTTATGCCAGACGACCGCCCCTTACCCCTCACCGGGGAAGCACGTATCGAACCCCACCCCACGCTAGGGGAACACGTCGATAACTTCCCTAGTCGTCGCCTGCCCACGTTGTCGATCGCCGGGCTGTCCTTGATCGGCACGAGCCTGTTGTTCAACGTCGCGACGTACACGGTAGACACCAGCGCCTACGCCCCGGCAATTGTGATCTTCTACGCGCTGCTGACGTTGGTCGCGGGGTGGTGGGTGCTGCACAACTGGAACCGCGAGGTGATCCTGTACCAGCGCGGCCTGACCTACCGTGAAGGCTCGAAGGACATTCCCTTTCTTTACGAGGAGTTCAGCGCGGTGCGGCTCCGGGCGGAGCAGTTGGCCTACTTCGGCGGCTTCTACCGCCGCACGATCTACCGTATCACGCTGACGACCTTCGCCGGAGATGTGATTACACTCAACAACATCTACAACCGTGTAGAGCAACTGGGCGACGCCCTCAACCGCCGCGTGATTGACCTGCGCCGTCCGCAAATTCAGGCGGCGCTAGGGAACGGCGACCCGGTGGCCTTCACGCCGGACCTGTCAATTTCGGAGATGGGAATCACCGTCAAAGCGGTGGTGCTGGAGGGCCACGACGCCGACGCACACTTGCCCTGGGCCACTTACGGTGGGTATAACATAGCCGCACGTCAGCTTTGTTTATACACGGTGGACGGTGCGCTGTGGTTCAGTTTACCGCTCTACGAGGTGGACAACCTGTTGCTGCTGCTGGAACTGCTGCGCGGACACCAGCCATCCGGGGAAGGAAACCAGCCATGATCTACGAAATTCACCTGTACATCCCCAAACGCGCCCGCCTGACGCCTGCCATGCTTACGTGGCTGTTTGAAAACGGCCAGTCGGACGACCAGCCAGAGGCGTTCTGGCCGGTGCATAAGCTGAAGCCGCGTGCGCTGGCGCGGCATATGCTGCGGCTAGACCCGACGTTGCTCCCGGTGCAGGGGCCGGGAACGGACGTCGAACTGCACTTCCCGGACGAGCGCCTGGGCATTGTGATGTATACCCACGAGCGCGGCGTGATTATCTTCTTCCCGTATATGGTCTACAGCGTTTACTCGCGGGTGGTGCTGGGGATCGTCTACACCTACATCCGTTACCTGTATGATGAGTTCGGCTTTTGGAGCTATGACCCGCAGTTGGAAATTATCTCCTACGCCGATGACTACCAATCCATCGACGAGACGGCGCTACTGATGGACGAGATCATGCCGAAGTTACTGTCCGACGAGAACTAGGTTGTGTGATCTAAAACGTCAACTCGGGAACCTCTGAGGAGAGGATCAGGGTTGTTATCGAAACATAGGCGAGGCCAAGCGCGAGCAGTATGGTGATGACCAGGGCTACCCGACCGACCATGCGCTGGCGCGGTGATTTGTCGCCACGTAGCCACCGAAAGGTGACAACCGCCCCGGCAACCACCAAGAGCAACCAGACTGCAAAGACCGCAAAGACACCGATAATCCCTAGCCACATGCGTTTCCGCTCCGATTATTCCTTGCTGCGGGGGTCCAGCGCGTCGCGTAAGCCGTCGCCGATGAGGTAGGTACTGAGTACCGTCACGACGATGAACAGCCCCGGCAGTACCGACATATGCGGAGCCTGCTGGAAGTAGGCCTGTGCCTGCGTGAGCATGTTGCCCCAGCTTGCCTCCGGCGGTTGCACGCCCAGCCCCAGGAACGACAGCGCCGATTCCACCAAGATCACCGTACCGACCTGGATCGCCAGGGTGGTAATCAACACGGACAGCGTGTTCGGCAAAATGTGTGTAAACATCATGCGGATGTCGCTGGCCCCCATCGCCTTCGCGCTCAACACATAATCGTTTTCACGGAGCGCCATCGCCTCCCCACGAATTAAGCGCATCATCCCGCTCCACGACACAAACACCAGCACAGCAATCAACACGTTGATTGATGGGGTGAGGACGGATGTCAGCAGGATGAGCAGCAACAGGGTCGGAATCGAGTTGATGGTCGTCACAAACCACATGATCGCGTCGTCAACGAATGAGAACACCCCACCCTGGTAGAACCCGGCAATCAGGCCAACAGTTACGCCCAGGAAGGCGGACATCACCGCTGTGACGACGCCTACCGTAATCGAAATCTGCCCCCCGCGTAGCAACCGCGCCAGCATATCGCGTCCCAGGTTGTCTGTTCCCAGGGGGTGCCCCTCTGTGCCGATGGGCAAGAACCGAATTTCGGAGCTGGTCACGGCGTAGTTCACGCCGAACGCGTCCGAAATCAACGGCTCGGAGAACGACAAAATAGTTAGCAAGGTCAAGACGACCATTGCCGCCAGCGTGAGATAATCGCGCATCAGGCGGCGGCGGGCGGTGGCCCATAGCGAGTTATTCTGCTCGTTCTCCTGGAGCTTGGCGACCTTGCTTTTGCCTGTCACAGACATTTGTTGTGCTTCAGCCACGATGTCCTCCTTTTTAGCTCAGCCGAATACGGGGGTCGAAAATGGCGTACAGAATGTCGGACAGCATATAGCCCAGGATCGTCGCAAACGCCAACAGCAACACCACCGCCATGATGATGTTGTAGTCCGCCTGTTGGACGGAGTTCACCAGCAAGCGCCCCATCCCCGGCCACGAGTAGATTGTTTCCGTCAGAACAGCCCCGCTGATAATCAGCGTAAGTGAGGGGCCAAGCAGCGTTGCAATCGGGATCAGCGCGTTTCGCATCCCGTGCTTGAACCACACCACCTGCTGCGGCACGCCCTTGGCATAGGCCGTGCGGATGTAGTCCTGCCCAAGCACGTCCAACAGCGACGCCCGCATATAGCGCGAGAAGGTCGCAATAGAAAAGCTGGACAGCGTAAACACGGGTAAAATTAACCGGGACACACGCTGCCAGGTTGTATACTCGCCGGAGATGGTATTGGGGAAGCGCCCACCCAACGGCAACCAACCCAGGGCCGAGCCGAAGATCAGCAGCAAGATCAACCCCAACCAGTAGACCGGGATGGACGACACAATCACCGCCAGGATGCGCGTCAACTGGTCGAACCAGCTATCGTGGAAAACTGCCGCCAGCACACCGACGAACACCCCGACAAACAGCCCAATCGACAGCGACAAAATCCCGAGTTCCACCGTAGCGGGCAGGCGCTCCAGCACGACCTCCATCGCCGGGCGCTGTGACACTGCCGACTCGCCAAAGTCCCCACGCAGGATGCCGAAGTGGTCGCCCATACGCTCCCCGATGGGGTTGGCGGCGTTGTCGAAGATTGGGGTCATGCGCCCGCCCCATACGATAAAGCCGTTGTAGTTGGGCAGGTAGGTGATGTTATCAACACGGGGCGCTGGCCCCTCGGCTTGCTCTGCCACAAGGTCCAGCAGGGCGTCCGGTTGGACAGCGGCACCCGATGAAGCACGCTCGAATATTGATGGTGCATAGCCCATCTTATCCGAGCGGAATGTCTGCTGCGTCACACGGACTGCCGACCCCCGTTCCAGCACGGCCTCCGGGTTGTTCGCGCTAATGATGAAATAGCTGTCTACATCCGTCATCACGCGCCAGGCGGGGGCCGCATACGCCGGTATGAACGCCGCAGACGCATACGGCGGCTCTGGGACGGGGAGGGTGTCGTCGTCGGCAGCGGCGTCCAGCGCGTCCTCGTAGGTTTCCGCCACCTCCTCTGTGATAACACCGCCATCTGCGAGCAGGTCCACCAAGTCCTCAGCATCGTTGCGCAGGCCGTTGGGCGCTTCGGCGGGGTCCACGCCAAGCAAGGCATCATCTATGGTGTCCGCCGCGCCTTGGTCCAGCAGGCCGCCTGTTTGCGCGGCGAACAAATAATATTGGCCGTCCGCAGTG
>CAYWZS010000102.1:0-15636 GCA_964462905.1 uncultured Anaerolineaceae bacterium | reverse complement strand
GGGTACATTCGTGCTGACCGCACGATAGACGCGGGGAACGGTGGGCATTGCCAGCGACCGAACGCTGCTGAACACAAACCCAAGCATCGCCAACAAGAACACGTAAAACAAGCGGCTGTCCTTGCCCGCAGCATCTACACCAAACAACAGCAGGAAGAACATCCACGCCGCCAGGCTAAATATCCAGTAGAGGACGATTTGCAGGACATGACGCAGATTGAACGGCTCCGCACCCAACAGCCGTGTTCGTGCGGGTGCGTAGTTGACCAACGCAAACAGCACGCCCCATCCCAGCCCAAAGATGATGAACTGGTCAATGCGCCCCCGAAACAGCGAAACCATCATGAACAGCAGACCGAGTCCCAGCACAACAGTCCCCACAGCGTGCGCTGGGGTTTCACCACCTGTGGGGAGCCAATTTGCACGTCTTTGAAGTTGTTCGTTCAACCAGTTCATTACGCCTGCCCCGCTATGTACAACAAGACCTTCACGCGGCAAGCCCAACGGAAGGTCACACTATAGTATGTACCAGCCATGATAAGCCGACGTTAAGGCATTACTATCGCTTTGCGATATTTACCACAACATATCAAATCAGGGCTTGCTGTTGCTTGGTTATCCGCCTGTATGATTTCTATTCTATGATGAATCGTGAACAAAATTGAGGGGGTAATCGTTAAAGCAATGTTCAAAAACTGACGCTTATGGGGTAAGCGCCGGATGCGCTACTATGTGGGGGCATGGCTGACAGCGAACCAAGGGACTGACGATGACAGGTAAAACGGTGTTAATTACAGGCGTTTCCAGCGGGATTGGCTATGAGACGACACTGGCGTTTCTGCGACGGGGGTATAACGTCGCTGGAACGGCGCGTGATAGCCTGGATGAGCTGGCAACGCTCCAAGAAGCCATTGATGCGCTGCCAGCAGCCCGCGGCGCGTTTCTGGGGTTGGTGGCGGATGTGCGTGAGGCCAACGCCATGCAGCAGGTCGTGGATGATACCGTGGCCCGCTTCGGTAAGCTCCACATCGTCAGCGCAAACGCCGGGCTGGGGCATCGGGGCGGTGTCGTTGAGGCAGACTGGGGACACATTGACACGCTCATCCGCGTGAACATTGACGGCGTATTGCACACGATTCGCGCCGCGATTCCCGCCATCAAGCAGACGGGCGAGGGGGGGCATGTGGTATTCCTGTCGTCTGTAACCTACAACATGGTTGTGCCGTATGCGGCCTACTACGCGGCCAGCAAAGCATTCGTGAGCAGTCTTGGCCGCTCGTTGCGGCTCGAACTGGAAGCAGACAATATCGGCGTGACGACGATGGTCGTGGGACGAACAGCGACCAATTTCAACCGAGATCGGCTCGGTGGCTCACGTTCTGGGGATAGCGTCCCCAGCATGACGCCGGACAAGGTAGCAGAGGGCATCGTGCGTGGTGTGGAGAACAACCAGCGCCAGGTATTTATGCGCTTCTTCGACCGCCTGACGATTCTCGGTAACATCCTCGTCCCGGAGCGCATCGGGCGAATTGCCCTCAAAGATTACAAATAGGAAGCCGTTATCATGGCAAAGGCGAAGAAACTCAACAGTATGCGGCTATTGGAACAGCACGAGGTTCCCTATGAGGTGTTGGAGTATGACAACAGTGCCTTTCACAGCGCGAACGAAGTAGCGGACATGCTTGGTGTGCCGTATCACATCATCTTCAAGACGCTGGTTGTGGAGAGCGCCAAACGTGCCAGGAAGCCGTGGTTGGCGGTGGTGCCATCAGACAAGGTGCTGGACTTAAAGAAGATGGCTGCTGCCAGTGGAGAAAAGAAGGCGCAGTTGATGGCCCATGCCGAGGCGGAGAAGCAAACCGGGTTACAGGTTGGCGGGATTAGTGCGTTGGCACTCATGCACAAGGGCTGGGATGTGTACCTGGACAGTAGCGCAGCGGAACTCGAAAGCATTCTGATGAGCGCGGGTGAGCGTGGGATTCAGGTACGCGTACCGACCAATGGCTTTGTGCGGCTGGTCGGCGCGACACTGGCGGACATCAGCGTGGTGGCGGATGACGACCCCTCACAACACTGAAAAACGGGGTGCGGGCGTCATCGTAGAGTGCCTGAGCCTACATATTCGTTGGTGAAGTGACGTAATCACGAAATCGTGGCTCAGGCAGGCTAGCGTGCCACCCTTTGGGTGACTTGCACCCTCTAGTTGGTGGTTGTTGGCTTCCGACGGCGGCGCTTTGGGAAGCGGGTCTGGACGGTCGCCATCTGCGGGACCGGGAGTTTGTCGCCCAGTTTGACCTCGCCGTTACTGGCCTTTGCCTCGTAACCCCCAGCGAAAATGCCGATAGGTGTGTCTGGCGCGGCGGCACTCAGTTTGAGGTAAGCCTGCCCTAGCTGGAAGCCGTCTGTGTCTGGCGTGCAACTGGTCACGATGCCGACAACGCGCCCCCGTGCATCTACAATGGGGTCGCCCTGGCGTGGTGGGCGTGCGCCCTTCTGGTCTAGCCGGAAGCGTGTCACGATGCTATCGCGCCTCCGCTCGTATGCTAGATATGGCCTGCGCCCGACGAAGAACGGCTTCCAGTGACGGGCATAAGCGCCCATCCCGGCGTCCCCCGGCTGGAGTCCCAACGGCCCCGCCAGCTCATGCCCGTAGAGCGGCAACCCGGCCTCTGTCCGTAGGCTGTCTCGTGCGGCCAGCCCACACGGTTCCGCGCCGAGTTCAACCAGCTTGCGGAACAGGTCTGCGGCTTGGCCTGGGTGGGGGAACAACTCGAAAGCTACGCGTTCCCCGGTGTAGCCGGTGCGCGAGATAATCAAGTCCAAGCCGCCCAGGGTGGCACGGGTGACCCCTGCCCAGGGCAATGCCCGCAGACCCGCGAGGTCCCCGCCGAGCGCATCCAGAACCGCCCAGCTACCCGGACCCTGTAGCGCGATGTCCACGCGACATTCGGAGCCGTTGGCTGGGTCACGTAGGTCGCGGAGTTTGAAACTGTCGCCAGCCGTGAACGTGCGGTCCGGGTGTTCCCGGGTGACGGCCACCTCACCGTTTTTCACCGCGTTGAACCACGCCCAGTTCTTGTCGTTGTTGCTGGCATTCACCACGATAAAGAAGTGATCGTCCGCCAGCCGATACAGCAACATATCGTCAAGTGGTTCCCCGTCTACATCCAACAGAAAGCCGTATTGCGAGCCACCGACTGCCAACTTACTCACATCGTTGGTGAAAACTGTGTCAATAAAGGCCGCAGCACCCGGTCCACAGGCATCCATCACCCCCATGTGGCTCACGTCGAACACGCCGGCCCCCTCACGGACGGCACGGTGTTCCGCCGCTACGCTGGAGTAGTAGACGGGCATTTCATAGCCTGCAAATGGCACCATCTTTGCGCCCATCTCGACATGGAGCGCGTGTAGCGGTGTGGTGAGTAGGTCATTGCGCTCGCGCTCTTCCCATGTGAAGAACGGGAGCGCCTCAGCTTTTGGGAGCGCGGCCTTCGCGCCGTTCATCCCGATGAAGTAGGGTTTTTGCGTATAACCTGCGCCCGTGTCCCAGTCGGCGTCGTCCGCGACGGGCGATGCGCCCGTCAGCTTCACCAATACGGGACCCGGCAACTTGGCCTGGAGGTCGTTCGGGTCGAAGATCACGAACCCGTCACTCAGCGAGCGCAACCAGGCCAGCACCCGCTGGTGATTTGCCTCAACATCCAACACGAAGCCGTCGGCGGTGCGTTCTACGTAGACGCGAGACATTGGCGAACCATCGGCCTCTAGAACCCAGCCCCGTGCCTTCTGCCCTTCAGCGATGTCAATCACGCGCCCAGTTGTGGCTTTGTCCACAAAAGCCTCGGCATCTGCGCCCGTGACCGTGATTGTCTGCCAGCCTAGCCCGGCCTCCTCAGGCTCCATGTAGTAGAAGTGCGGGTAGCCGTCGGCCACGGCGTCGGTGTCAATGCCAACTGAGTCAATCAGGTCGCGCACGTCGTTACGTGCCTGCTGCAAGGCGTCGAAGTCGATCTTGGCACGGAGGATGGGCTTCCGCTTGCCTGGTTGCCAGTAAGGTGTGATAGCCACAAAGATGTCTGCGATGATGTTGCCCAGGCGGCGTGTTTTGTCGTCGTCGAAGCCGCGCTGTGTCATCCAGGCGGTACCGAAGCGCACGCCGGACGCGCTAAACGCGGACGGATCACCGGGGATGGTGTTGCGGTTGGCGACAATGCCGCACAGGTCCAGGATGCGGGAGGCGATGTCGCCGGAGAGATAGGCGTCATCCTCGCCACGGATGGTTTTGCAGTCCACGAGTAGCATGTGTGTATTTGTGCCACCGTAGGCAATCCGCATCCCGCGTTCCTGCAAGGTTTCCGTGAGGACAACCGCGTTACGGGCCGTCTGCTGTTGCAGGTCGTGGAACTTCTGGGTCGTGGCGATCTTCATGGCGACCGCCAGCCCCGCAATGCTGTTGACGTGTGGGCCGCCTTGTTCGCCTGGGAACACAGCCTTATCAATCATCTTGGCGATCTGGGGATTGTGCGTAATGCTCACAGCCCCACGCGGCCCGTTGAGCGTCTTGTGGGTGGTAAAGTTCACCACGTCCGCGATCCCGACTGGGTTTGGGTAGGCCCCTGCAATTGCCATGCCTGCGGTGTGGGCAATGTCGGCCAGCAGGTACGCGCCGACCTCGTCCGCAATCGCCCGGAACTTCTCCCAGTCCGGCGCGAGTGGGTAGCTGGTGAACCCGGCGATAATCATTTTCGGTTGGTGTTCCAGGGCAAGGGCGCGGATATTGTCGTAGTCCAGCAGTTCGGTTTCCGGGTCTACCCCATAGCTGATGATGTTATAGTAGATGCCGCTACGGTTGACTGGGCTACCGTGTGTGAGGTGGCCGCCAGCCAGCAGGTCCAGCCCCATGACCGTGTCCCCGACTTCGAGCATAGCGGTGTAGGCGGCACTGTTGGCGGGTGCGCCGGAGAGCGGTTGCACATTGACGAATAGCTCGTCAGCACTCACGCGGTCGTTGGCGAAGGCTTCCGCCACGCGGCGGCGGGCCAGCGACTCCACGATGTTGGCATACTCCGCGCCCTTGTAGTACCGTTTGTCACTGTTGCGGCGGTATTCTGCAAGCCGCATCTCATAGTCCAGGATTTCCTCCTGGGTCATGCCGCGCATGGCCTCTGGTGGGTAGCCTTCGGCGTAGATGTTATGGAATGCGGAGCCAACCGCCTCCCGTACTGATTCCGGGATGGTGCTCTCGGACGGGATCATCACTAGGTAACGGGCCTGCCGCGCTGTCTCATGGCGGATAAGGTCGGCCACTTCCGGGTCGATACTGGCGAGATCGCCGCGTACTAAATAATCGCTAGACATGGAAAAATCCTTACTCAAACCCCAGATTTTACAATAGGTCTCACATTGTAGCACGCACGGCCTGGGTTGCGAGGTGGATTGATACCGATTTTGGCGTTATCTGATAATGCGTCATGATTGAACACGCAAGGGGATTGTGTAGGCGTCGGCCCCATTAGCAAGTTGCAGTCGTAATCCCGTTTGAAAGTCATATAGACCCAGCGCCAGTGTGTAGTCACCGGGAGGAACATCCGCCGGGAGCACTAATAGCGCATCCGTCCCGATGAGTGTCTCGTCGGGGTCGGTCCAGGTCGGTGTAAGGCGTGCTGGTGTGGCGGGTGAACCGTCAAACTGTGTGAGGGGAACGGGGTTGTCCGCGGCCAGTAGATGCACAAACATCGAATAATTTGCGCCTGGTTGGGCGGTTGCCTGCCAATAGGGACGCAAGATCACCACATCACCAGGGGCGGCGACACTTGTGTTCAGGTCATAGCCAACCAGTTGAATCGTCTCATCAAAAGTGACCGCCGTTGTGTTTTGCGGGGGTAGCAGGCGGTAAAAGCGCGTGGTGTAGACTTGGTTCACACCCGGCGGAATCGTTTTGAGGTAGAACAAGCTGTCCACCCATGTGCGAATCTTGGGGGTGTCGTAAGTCGTTGCGAGGTCTTGCTCGGTAGCAGCCAAATACATCACACCATTGTTGGCGGCCATCTCCGCTGGGGGCTGATGGGCAGGGTTCGCATCGTAGGCATAGGGAAACTCGGTTGCGCCGTTGTAGCCCCCCCAGGTACGGTGCCACACATGGCTGACCTCACTGGCTGATGGAATGAGGATGGTACCCTCAGCCGGGTCTGGGAGGCTGGCATCGGCCCAGGTCCATATGCGGACGTAGGTGTGTGTCCCGGCGAAACGGACTGCGTAGAAGGTTTGGTCGGCCAGCATCGGGACGGCCACCAGCACCAACATGAGCGTACCCGCCGTGGGTGTAAGCGAACGATGCCACCCGCGCCGTATACCAAGCGCTGCCGTCGTCCCAATACCCTGCGCAACGAGTAAACCCCAGAGCACCAACAGGCCAATTGCCGGGGAAAAGGTATAGCGAAGCCGTTGCCACTGGCGCGAGACAACGTCAACGCTGCTAGTCAGCATGAAACCGCCGATGATGAACGGTACCAGCAACCACAGCCAACGCAGGTCAAGCGTGCGCCAGCCCTCGCGTTGCGCCAGCCAATAGCCCCATATGCCCCAGGCCACACCACTGACCCACCATAGCGGATGCAAGGTTTGCACGAGCGTGTAGCGTAGGTTCTCCCAGTTGCGTGAGGGGGAAAGCGCATTCGCAAGACCGCTCTCATAGAAAATAGCCGTCTCACGGTTGTCCAGCGAGAGCGCACCATACCCCCAGATGAGGTATCCGGCTGTAGCCCCGCTAACCACTGCCATCAGGGCAATAACGGGCCACGAACGCCAGCGCCGCCGCCACATCAGCACCAGCACCCCGCCGCCGGGGAACACCAGCGCGTAGATCAGCACATATTTGATGTAAATTGCGATGATAACGCACAGCAGGCTACCCATGAGAGCCGGGGCGTTATCGTGGCGGATGCTGACCACTGCTAACAGTAGGCCCCCCGCCACAAACGGATATAGCAATGAGTCCGCATAGCCCATTGTGCTGACCTGGACAACGTATTGGCTAAAGGCCCATACCGTCCCGGCGGCTAACCCGGCAGCCCACCCCCAGCGTCCGAGTTCAACCCCCATCATCACCCCACTCCCCAACAACAGGACCACCGTGATCCAACTCAAAGTAGCGGCAAGCACACGGTTGGCGTGGACGTAGTCACTGGGGAATGGGAACGGCTGAATTTGCTCCAACACCCGGCCCACCCAGGCGTGCGCCCAAAGTTGGCCGGGTGGGAAACCCTCCAACGCCACCAGCGCCGAACCGAAATCCTCCGCTAAGGGGGCATCGTGCCGGATGTGCAGCGCGTTGAGAGCACGGCGCATTTCATCGTCGTCCTCAATCACGGGAAGATACCGATCATAGGTGGCGTAACGCACGCCAGCCGCCAGCGTCAACAATAGCAGGCAGGCAACCAGCAGATACCAGGGCGTGCGGTTCTGGGTGGTCATAAGTGGGCTTTATCCGCGTTATACGAAAACGGCGGCCATTTTAGCCAGTGGGGAGGAAGAATGGAACTGCGAAAGCGAGGGACACGCGCTGGTGTCCCCCGCTGGGTTGGGTTATTCGTTGTTGTCGGGTGTGTGATGATTATTCTGATTTTCGGCGTCCGGCTCTACAACGTCAGTCGGCTCGCTGCCTTCCGGGTTCAGGATCACACGGCTGTTGTCACTGGCGAAATCCACGCCTGTGAGTTCCCTAATCGTCTCCTGGTCCACGACCTCATTTTCAAGTAAGGCCTGCGCTAGCGCGTCCAGCTTGTCCTTGTTCTCGCGCATCAGGTTGACGGTCCGCTGGTAGACCTCGTCAATAATCTGGCGCACTTCCTGGTCCACCATAAACGCAGTCTGGTCGCTGTAGTTGCGGCCCTGTGACAGCGAGTAGCCCAGGAACGGCTGGCTCTCGTTGTCGCCAAAGTTGACTTGCCCCAGCTTCTCGCTCATGCCGAACTGCGTCACCATACGGCGGGCGAGGTCCGTCACCCGTTGTAGGTCGTTGGAAGCACCTGTCGTTACCTCCCCGAACACGATTTCCTCGGCAGCACGCCCACCCAACATCATAATCATGCGGTTGATGAGATACTGGCGCGAGTAGTTGCGGCGGTCGTCCTCCGGCAAGGTCGCGGTGATGCCGAGCGCCTGCCCACGCGGGACAATCGTCACTTTCAGAACGGGGTCTGACCCCGGCGTGAGGGCAGCCGCAATCGCGTGACCGGCCTCGTGGTAGGCCACGATGGTCCGCTCCTCCTCGTTGGTCAGCGGCGGGCCTTCCGTGCCGAGTACAATGCGGTCAAACGCGTCGGAGAAGTCGCGGGCGGTGATGCGCTTGTGGTTCTTGCGTGCTGCCTGCAATGCGGACTCGTTGGCGAGGTTGGCGAGGTCCGCGCCAGAGAACCCGATGGTCGCCTTGGACAACGCCTCCAGGTCCACATCGTTGGACAGCGGCTTGCCACGTGTGTGAATTTTGAGAATTTCGTAGCGGCCCTTGCGGTCCGGTGGGCCAACTGTTACCTGACGGTCGAACCGACCCGGACGCAACAGCGCGGGGTCCAACACGTCGGGGCGGTTGGTGGCGGCCATCACGATAACGCTCTCGGTGCGGTCGAAGCCGTCCATCTCCGCGAGCATCTGGTTGAGCGTCTGCTCACGCTCATCGTTGCCACCGCCAAGCCCAGCACCACGCTGCCGCCCGACTGCGTCAATCTCGTCAATGAAGATGATGGCGGGCGCGGCTTTCTTCGCCTTGCCGAACAGGTCACGCACACGCGACGCGCCGACACCGACGAACATCTCGACAAACTCGGACGCGCTCAAGCTGAAGAACGCGACATTGGCCTCACCTGCCACGGCACGCGCCATGAGCGTCTTACCGGTTCCGGGTGGGCCGACCAACAACACACCACGCGGGATTTGTGCACCAAGCGCGATGTATTTGTCTGGCTCTTTCAGGAAGTCCACAACCTCCTCAAGCTCGGTCTTGGCGGCATCCTGCCCGGCCACGTCTTCGAATGTCACCTGCGGGAAGTCCGTCTTGTACTCACGAGCGTTGGACTGCCCAAAGCCGAAGATACCCGAAGATGCCTGGTTGCTGGCGCGGCGGGTCATCCAGATGATGAAGGCGATAATCAGAATCAGGGGTGCCCACTGTCCCAGTATCACCAGTGCAATCGGTAGCGATGTGCGCTCCGCCTCGAAATTCACATTGAACTCGTCTAGCAGTGTAATCAGTTCGGAGTGAGCATCCGGTGGGATGATCGTACGGAAGGCGTCTGATGTGGCGCGGTTGTCACCCTCCTCCGGGTAGGTGATGGATTCCTGAAAGCGCCCCTGAACGGTTTCATCACCAATGCTGACCTCGTCCACATTGCCACGCCGCACCTCGTCACGCAGGTCCGAGTAGGCGACATCTAAGACTTGGCCGGAGCCTGTGATGCCTGTGTTGCCGCTTAGTTGGAAGAACACCCAGGACAAAAACACCAACCAAAGCGCAATCCACGCCCACTGTGGAATATCAATCCGTGGGCGGTCGTTGTTGTCTTTCGGGTTGGGGTTGTTTCCCGAGCCGCCCTTCTGCGGCGGTTGCTCCTTATCCTTCTTGTTGGGGGGGAATTGCATGGTTATATGCTCAATCGTTTGTTGGTTAATTCTGGATACGAGTAGTGTAAACGCATTACGTTAGAATTTCAGAAGTACAATACAAATACGACACAAAACTCGGTGAACCCGATCACACAATGGTCTTATTCTAACGTGGGATGAATCTTGTTTCACTGTACGCTACAATACGCAACCAGTTGATGTTAACAAACCTTCGGAGTCGTGGATGGCCGAGAAAGCGCAGCGCCCAACGCCGGATAATATTGACCGTTACCTGTTAGAATCGAACACCCCGCGCAACACGGAACGCATCCAAAATGCGATGCGGCGGGTACCCATGACGCTGCAACCATTTTTCCAGGAGCAGGTTGATCTCGATCAGGAACTCGTGCGGCGCTTCCCCAACATGCCCCTTATGTCCACGATCAAATTCCGTGACCTTTACGGTGATGGGCGGCATGGCGTGGCAACCCTGGCCTCACAGGATGGGGCTGCGCACCTCGTCGTAGACATCAACAGTGAAAACGCGGAAATTCAGTTTTCTTTCATATTGGGTTCCATGCTTTCGATGCGATTTCACCTGGTTGAGCTGAGTGACCTGGACCGCCGGGCGTGGCTAAACAACATGGAAACCCGGGTGGATGATATTGTTTTTCTGTGGGGACAGTCGCGATGGGAAAAAGACTACGTGATTTGTGTGCCCAACCACTACTATGTGAACCTTTTGGCCTTCTCCGCGATGAACTTCGAGGCTGCCGTCCGCATGTCGCCGACGGCGAGCAAGTCACTATTCGAGTGGATGCACGCCTTCTGGTATCCCGGTACGCGTGAGGAGGACGCGCAAAGCTCATCTGAAGGTAATGTCTTCGACTGGTAAACCCCCGACTAAAGAATAGCATGGTGTCGAGGAACAGCAGGAGACTTCAGGCCTCAGAGCAAGCCTGCGAGATCGTTGGCAATATCTACGGGTGGTGTGCCGAACGGATACAGCGCCACAATCTGCCCACGGGGGTTCAACAGAAACAGTGACGCTGTGTGGTCCACCAGGTAGGTCGCCTGGCTGTTCTCGAAGGTGCGCCGTTCGTAGAATATATTGAAATCATCGGCCACCTCACGCATGATCGCATCGTTGTCGGTCGTCATGCCAATGAATGCGGGGTCGAAGCGCGCCAGGTAGCGCCCCAACAGGTCTGGTGTGTCGCGCTCACCGTCTACACTGATAAATACAAAGTTCACGTCGTTGGCCTTTTCGCCTAGCTCACGTTGGACGCGCTTGTACTCCGTCAGCGTTAGCGGACAAACGTCTGGGCAGTGCGTATAGCCAAATGAGAGCAATGTGTATTGGCCGCGTAAGTTCTCCAGGCCGAGAGGTTCCCCGTCTGTTCCCGTGAGTGTGAAATCCGCCAGGGTTTGTGGTGGGTTGAGCGCCGTGCCAGCCCCCGTGCTCAGTTGGATAACTTGGGTCCGTGGTGAAACCATCACCAGCACACCCAAAATCCCTGCGATCATGATTAGCAACACAACCCCACCCAGGATCAAACGCAGTGGGTGGATTTGTGGTCGATTTTTCTTCGTCATCGCTTCTCCAGCTGACAGTAGATGCAATATTTTAGGAGTGTAGCAGATGCCCATGTGCGGGAGCTATAGCCGAGTATATAGGCCCGTATGCTATAATCGGTAGGCAATAGAGATCACTTTTAGCAGAATTAGAACGGAAATATGATGCGCCAATTTCGCACCCTGTTCAAAATTGATGCGGACACCCAACCCGGCGTGCTGATGATCGTCGGTGAGAAGGGGACGCACGATTACCCCTCGATGATGGTGAGCCGAGAGGGGAATTATGTGCCAATCTCCGTAAGTTATGGGCCAATTGAACTTGCCCTGCGGCTGCGGCATGGTGATTTGGGCCAGGCATTGCAGCGGCTACAGCCTGTGAACGGCCTACAGACGACGCGGCAGGTGGGTAGCTCGAACGCGTATCTGGCATTGGGGCTGCGCACAGATGGGGTGTTGCTGATGCGCCCAACTGTGGTTGCTGATGCACGCGGCCACCTGAGCATGAACCTTGCGCTCCCGCCAGCGGTCAAAGATGAGGTCGTGGCGTGGTTAGAATTGAGTGAGGGTAACGGCGCATAGCGATAAATTTCAGCAAATTGGCGCGTGCAATTTGTTGCCAAACGTCATGGAGTATGGTTACAATAGTTACCATATACAGGCCGTGCGTGGAGAGACTCCACGGGAGCGCCGAAGGGGCAAGTTGGTGGATGTTGCGTCTCCTCCAACGAAACTCTCAGGCACAAAGGACACGAACGGCTCGCACGCTCTGAAAGCCAGAACGCCAACAGAGTACACAAGCAACCCGCGTGTGTACTCTTTTTGTTTACGCACGCAAACTTTAAGGAGAACAGAATGGCGGACTTGAAGACCCCGGAGAACTTGCACTACCAGGACAGCGACGAGTGGTTGCTGGTGGATGGCGATACAGGTACCGTTGGGATCACCGATTATGCCCAGGACCAGCTTAACGACATCGTATTCGTAGAACTGCCGGAAGTTGGAGAAAGCTTCAGCAAGGGCGACGCCTTCGGTACGGTGGAGTCCGTAAAGGCTGCCGCAGACCTTAAAATGCCCGTTGATGGTGAGATTGTTGGGGTCAACGAGGCGTTGGAGGAGTCCCCAGAGATCATCAACGGCGACCCCTACGGCGAAGGCTGGATCATCAAGATCAAAGTCACAGGGGCAGTTGAGGGGTTGATGGACGCTGCGGGTTATATCGCCTACAACGAGTCGCGCTAGTCGCAAAATGTCTGTGCGGTGGGCCATGTTGTTCCACCGCATATCATTCTGTTCTCAAGCTATCATTTTTTGGGTTAGTTTGAGGCAATGTCATGAGTTACGTTCCGCACACAGACGCCGAGCGGCAGCAAATGCTGAACGCTATCGGTGCCACCACGATTGAGGATTTGTTCGACGCCGTCCCCGCATCACATCGCTTCCCGGAAATCGACCTGCCGGGGCCGTTGAGTGAGATGGAGATCGCGGCGGAGATGACCGCACTCGCCGAGAGCAACGAAAGCGGCCAGGACTTCGCGCTTTTCCGAGGGGCAGGTGCTTATCATCACTTCATTCCCTCCGCAGTAAACCATATCTTGCTGCGTGGTGAGTACTACACCGCCTATACCCCCTACCAGCCGGAAATGTCCCAGGGGACACTTCAGGTTGTCTATGAGTACCAGAGCATGATGTGTGCGTTGTTAGGGATGGAAGTTGCCAACGCCAGCCACTACGACGGCGGTACCAGCCTCGCGGAAGCCGTTACAATGGCCTACGAGGTCAAGCGCAAGAAGCGCCATAAGGTCATTCTGTCGCACGCCATCCATCCTCAATACCGCGAGATTGTGCGGACTTACCACCAGGGTGGGGATATTAAGTTCGTGGGGGACCGGGGCAAGGCTGATATTGCGGACCTGATTGACATGCTGGACGAAGACACGATGATGCTTGCCGTCAGTTATCCGAACTTCTTCGGCCAGATCGACGACCTGAAGCATCTCGTGCAGGCTGTCCACGATGCCGGGGCATTGCTGGTGATGGTGGTGAACCCGATGGCGCTGGGGATGTTCAAGTCGCCGGGGCAACTGGGCGCGGACATTGTGGTCGGTGAGGGGCAACCGTTGGGTGTCCCGCTGAGTTACGGTGGCCCGTATTTGGGCTTCTTCGCGACCCAGGAGAAGTACGTCCGCAAGATCGCAGGCCGCATCGTCGGGGAGACGGTGGACGCCGACGGCACCCGCGCCTTCACCATGACGTTGCGCCCGCGTGAGCAGGACATCCGCCGTGAGAAGGCAACCAGCAACATCTGTACCAACCAGGGGTTGATGTCTGTGGCGACGGCAGCCTATCTGTCCTTGATGGGCAAGACAGGCATGAAGCAGGTAGCACACCTCAACTACCACAAGGCCCACTACGCCGCCCGCCAGATCAGTAACCTGTCCGGCTACTCGCTAGATACCTCCAAGCCGTTCTTCAACGAGTTCGTGGTTCAGTGTCCGGTCCCGGTGAAGCAGGTGAACGCGCACTTGATCGAACAGGGGATTGTCGGAGGCTATGATTTGGGCGCGGACTACGATCACCTGGAAGGCCATATGTTACTCGCGGTGACGGAGATGAATTCCCGCGAGGAGATCGACCTACTTGTAAGCGCATTAGCGGAAGTGAAGTGAGGATAGACATGGCTCTAGAACCTTTGATTTACGAGATTAGCTCGCCGGGGCGCACGTCGGCGTTGTTACCTGGGTTGGATGTCCCCGCTGAGGACATGCCGGATGCCGACCTGCTGCGCGAGGATGTGAGTTTGCCGGAGGTTAGCGAGTTGCAAGTGATCCGTCACTTCGTCAACCTCAGCCAACACAACCACGCCATCGATAAGGGCTTCTACCCGTTGGGGTCCTGTACGATGAAGTACAACCCCAAGATCAATGAGGACATGGCACGGTTGCCGGGGTTTGCTGCCCTGCACCCAATGGCCGACGAGGAGAGCAGCCAGGGCGCACTCGCGCTTATCTACGACCTGCAAAATATGCTTGGCGAGATCAGTGGCTTCGACGCTGTGAGTGTGTCCCCGGCGGCGGGCGCACAGGGCGAGTTCGCGGGGATTCTCATGATCCGCAAGTATCACCTGAGCAATGGCGACGACCAACGCATCAAGATTCTGGTACCGAACAGCGCCCACGGTACCAACCCGGCGACCGTGACGATGGCGGGCCTGGAAGTGGTCGAGTTGCCATCTGATACACGCGGCAATGTGGACCTGCCGGCGCTTCAGGCCGCTTGTGAGGAACATGGCGATACGATTGCCGGGATGATGATTACGCTGCCGAGCACGCTGGGCCTTTTCGACAATCAGATTGTTGAGATCATCGAGGCGGTACACAACGCGGGTGGCCTGATGTACATGGACGGCGCGAACATGAACGCGCTCATGGGTGTGGTCAAGCCGGGTGAACTCGGCTTTGACGTGATGCACTATAACCTGCACAAGACCTTCTCCACGCCGCACGGTGGCGGTGGCCCGGGGTCGGGTGCAGTCGGCGTCAACAACAAGCTGAAACCGTTCCTGCCGGGTCCTGTGGTGGACATTATCGAGGAGGTGAACGAGGAATACGACGCGCCGCTCTACGGGTTGGTCACGCCGGAGCAGTCCATTGGCCGTCTTAAGATGTTCCAGGGTAACTTCGGGATGCACATTCGCGCCTATGCTTACATCCGTATTCACGGCGCACAGGGGATTAAGGACATTTCCCGCTACGCTGTGCTAAACGCCAACTACATCCGTGTCAACCTGCGCGACCACTACACGATTCCCTATGACCGCCACTGCGCCCACGAGTTCGTGCTGGAGGGTCGTTGGAAGGATGTTGAGGGGATTCACGCGCTGGACATCTCTAAGCGCCTGATGGACTACGGGATTCACCCACCGACGAACTACTTTCCGCTGATTGTCCCAGAGGCGTTGCTGATCGAGCCGACAGAGACGGAAACCAAGCAGACGTTGGACGAGTTCATTGACGCGATGAGGCAGATCGCAGACGAGGCCCACACGAATCCGGATCTCCTTCACGATGCACCGCACACTATGCCACTCAAGCGACTGGACGAGATACGTGCTGCTAAGCAACTCGTCCTGTGTTGCGCTCCGGCGCTCCCGTCCTGGGACGTGGATAAGGTGGCTGTCGCGGGGGACTAAACCCTGCAACAGCCGCTACCAAAAGGGCGTATTACGGTGTACGCCCTTTGTTGACTTAGTCCTTCGCATAACGCGGATAGGTGGATTTAGCTCGGTCCGCCGCTGCAAGATCAATCTCAACCGTCACCCAACCGACGCCTCCCAGCTTGAGGTCGCCTATCTGCTGTCTGGCTGGATCACGTCACCTTCACGTTTCTGTCCCTTCGGTGTCATTTCAACAGATGCACATGGTAGCGCATGGGTCGTATAAACCACCACAAACTAGT
>CAYWZS010000101.1:0-15755 GCA_964462905.1 uncultured Anaerolineaceae bacterium | reverse complement strand
GTTGGGCGGGGGTGGGGGTGCCGGGGGCGGATGTGGTCATCATCCACTTGGGATGGGGGATGGGTTGGAGGCGGTTGGGGTCGTGGGCGCGTTTGCCGTGCTCGTAGGCGGTTTGCCAGTCGCGGAGGGTGGAGGTGGGGATGTTGAGGAGCGAGGCGGCGGCGGACATGTCGCCGTCTACTTGTTGGATGATGTAGAGGGCGTGTTGTTTTTGGGCGCGGGTGTAGACTTTACGCATGGATGGGGTCCTCGTCATTTCGTTTGCCAGTTATCGATAATGTGAGGGTAGCACGGGCGGGGGTGTGGGTGGTGGGCGGATGCCCGGTCATTTGCACGGCGATTGCTGGGAGAGAGGGAGAAAAGTGTGTGTCAAGGGGGTAGTTGGGATAGAAGTGGATCGTTTTGGTGTGCATATATGTTGGTTATATGGTGATTTTTGTGTGCGGCGGACGGCAAGCCGAGTGTAGACACAACGGGTCATGGTTTTCCTGTGATGGGTCGTTGGGGTGTGTAGGGACAGACGCCCGCGTTGTCTGCGATGGCGGGGGCTGTGGTTTATCGTAGCGCGGACAGGGCAGGGCAGACAGAGTAACGGACAGGGCAGGCTGTGTATGTTATTGCAGCGCGTTCATAGTGGGTTGGCGAACAGATTTGGTGGGCGATCTCCCCTGAACGTGCTAGAATGCGTAGTCCAATATTGACTTCATTGTAGGCGTAGATCGCGAGGGTGTGTCCATGCGACAGAGTAAGCTGGTGGTGGTGGCGATTGGCGGGAACTCGCTGATTGAGGATCCGAGAGAGCCGGGGATTGCGCGGCAGTGGAGTGCGGCGCGGTATACGACAGACCAGATCGCGATGTTGGTGGCGGACGGTTACCGGGTGGTGATTACCCACGGCAACGGTCCACAGGTGGGGTATATCCTGCGGCGGGGGGAGATTGCGCTGAAGCAGGGGGTGCATGATGTGCCGTTGGACATCATCGTGGCGGACACGCAGGGCAGTATTGGGTATATGTTGCAGCAGGCGATGGACAACTCGATGCGGCGGTTGGGGCTGAACCGGACGGTGGTGAGCGTGGTGACGCAGGTGCAGGTGGACCCGGACGATCCGGCGTTTGAGCATCCGACGAAGCCGATTGGCGGGTTCATGACGGAGGCGGAGGCGCGGACGTTCGAGGCGGAGGGGTGGCGGGTCGTGGAGGACAGCGGGCGAGGTTGGCGGCGGGTGGTGCCGTCGCCACAGCCGAGGAAGATCATGGAGATTAGCCCGATTCACGACATGATGATGGCGGGGTACATTATTATCGCGTCTGGTGGTGGTGGGGTGCCTGTTATCCGCACGGAGAAGGGGAGTTTACGGGGGGTTCCGGCGGTGGTGGATAAGGATTTGGCGAGTGCGCTGTTGGCGGAGCAGTTACGGGCGGACATGTTCATGATCTCGACGGGGGTGCCGCAGGTGTTTGTGGATTTCAACAAGCCGACACAGCGCCCGATTACGGAGATGTCGATTGTGGCGGCGGAGGATTATATCTCACAGGGACAGTTCCCGGCGGGGAGCATGTTGCCGAAGGTGCAGGCGGCGGTGCAGTTTGTGAAGAATGGTGGCCCGGTGGCGATGATTACGAACCCGGCGAATCTGCTGGGTGCGATCAAGGGGGAGGCGGGGACACGGGTTGTCCCAGGATAGGGGGCCTGTGCGGGGGCGCTGGACTGCGCTATTATTGGTGCAGGGTGGATAACAGATGTGTATTGACGGAGATGTAAAAGATGGCAGAGGTGATCGGCCTACGGGACACGGTGACGGGGACGGTGTTCTCGCCGGATGGGATTCGGTATTACAACACAGATGTGGGGCAGGTGGCGACACTGGACGTGTTGTATGACTATGATGCGCTGCGGCAGACGGTGGACCGGGACAAGATCGGCGCGAGTTATGAGCCGACGCTCTGGCGTTATCGTGAGTTATTGCCGGTTGCGCCTGATGCGCCGGTGCCACCGTTGGCGGTGGGCTGGACGCCGTTGTATCATACGCCACGATTGGCGGCGGATTTGGGGTTGCGGGCGGCGTGGGTTAAGGATGATGGGTTGAACCCGACGGGGTCGTTGAAAGACCGGGCGAGTATTATGGTGGTGGCGCGGGCGATGGCGATGGGGATTGGGGTGGTGAGCACAGCGAGTACGGGGAACGCGGCGGCGGCGTTGGCGGGGGTTGGGGCATCGTTGATGGATCAGAGTATGGAGATTGTGATTTTCGTCCCGGCGGCGGCCCCGAAGGCGAAGTTGGCGCAGTTGGTGGCGTTTGGGGCGCGGGTTATCTTGGTTGAGGGCAGCTATGATGAGGCGTTTGACCTGTGTTACGAGGTGTGCCAGAGTGAGGGGTGGTATTGCCGGAACACGGGGATTAACCCGTACACGAGTGAGGGTAAAAAGACGGCGGCCTACGAGATTGCGGAGCAGATGGGCTGGGATGTGCCGGACGCGGTGATGGTGAGTGTGGGGGATGGGAGTATCATCGGCGGGACGCACAAGGGCTTTCGGGAGCTATATGAGTTGGGGTGGATAGAGAGGATTCCTAGGTTGATCGGTGTACAATCGGTGGGAAGCGCACCGCTGGTGCAGGCCTGGGAAAACGATATGGCGGCTGTAGATATGGTGCCTGTTGAGGTGAACACGATTGCAGATAGCATTAGTGCGGGTTTACCGCGTGACCGGGTGAAGGCATTGCGAGCGGTCCGAGAAACAGGTGGGGCGTTTGTGGCGGTGCCGGATGACGAGATTATCGCGGCTGTGCCGATGTTTGCACAGTTGAGTGGGGTGTTTGCGGAGCCTTCGTGTGCGGTTACGTATGCGGGGGCGCGGCGGGCGCTGGAACGGGGGTATCTGAACCCGGATGACCGGGTGGTTTTCTTGAGTACCGGGAATGGACTCAAGGACCCTAGCCCGGTGATCAACGCGGGGGGCGGCGGGGGGCTTCGTGTGAAACCGACAATTGACGATGTGCGTAGGGCCTTGGAGCTATGAGTGAAATGCAAGGCGCGGGCGGTGCGCGTCCGCGTTATTCGGTAGTGACGCCGATTTACAACGAAGAGGGAAATATCACGACGCTGTATGAGCGCGTGTGTGAGGTGATGGAGCAGACGGGTGAGACTTGGGAACTGGTGACGGTCAATGATGGGAGCCAGGACGGGTCTTTGGGTTTATTGTATGCTCTGGCGGATAAGGACCCCCGTGTGAAGGTGGTGAACTTTGCGCGGAACTTTGGTCATCAGATTGCGGTGACGGCGGGGTTACACTATACGAGTGGTGACGCGGTGGTGATGATGGATAGTGATCTACAAGACCCGCCAGAGCTTATTCTGGAGATGATCGCGAAGTGGAAGGCGGGGTACGAGGTGGTGTACGCGGTACGGGCGGAGCGCAAGGGGGAGAGCTGGTTCAAGCTGGCAACGGCGAAGCTGTTCTATCGTTTGATTTACCGCATTACTGACGTGGATATTCCGTTGGACACAGGCGACTTCCGGTTGATGGACCGGGCGGTGGTTGAGGTGTTGAACAGTATGCCGGAGCATAATCGATTCATCCGGGGGATGACAAGTTGGGTGGGTTTCCGGCAGACGGGGGTGGCGTATGTACGGGATGAGCGGCAGTGGGGGGTGACGAAGTATCCGTTGCCGAAGATGATTCGGTTTGCGTTCGACGCGATTACGGGGTTTTCGTATTTTCCGCTACAGATCATGATCTATGTGAGCTTGATCCTGGGGGTGTTGGCGCTGTTGACGATCCCGGTGATTACGACGATGCGCTTGATTAGCCCGGAGTTCTTTGGGGGGCAGGCCACGACGATTGTGTTGTTGTTGCTGCTGAGTTCGTTTCAGTTGTTCTTCTTGTTTATGATGGGCCAATATTTGTCGCGCATTTACGACGAGGTGCGGGGTAGGCCGTTGTATGTAGTGGCAAAAGCGAGGGGATTCCGAGATAATGAACCTGTGGTGGTCCGGCGTGGGGATGCGCGGGTTGGCATACAGGCAGAGAGTAGGATTGACTGATGGGTGTGGCACATGATGAGCAACAACCAGAGTGAAACCCAAACTGACCAAGAGCGGGTTCAGCGGTACCAGGCTATTTCGCGTGATTATGAAGCCTTAGACAAGGCGATTGACACGCTGATTATGAAATACGATGGGGCTTCTAAGAATATGCCGGATGATGTTTTGGACCAATACCGGGAGATGGCGCGGCGGCGGCGCGACCTGCACAATGAGATGTTGATCTTGGAGCAGGTATTATTTGACGATGAGGGATGATGCCTGATTGTCGATTTGCAGTGGATTTTCTAGCGATAGATTTGGAGTATGAGACGTGATTACTGGACCGACCTTTGAGGAAATGTTGCACCCTGAGACGATTGCGCCGGAGATTCGGGAGCGGGCGTTGGTGGCTGGCAAAAATGATCCGTTGGACCCGGTGAACTTGTTTAATATCACCTGGCGAGATGGCAATAATGAAATCTACCATGTGGTGTTGCCGCCGGAGTTGACGGGTGTTGCTGCGTCGATTGTGGTGATTTACGGCAGCAAGTTCCCGTCTGGTAGCCATAAGGTCGGCCCGGCCTATAGCGTATTGCTGGAAAAAGAGATGTTCGGGGAGGTGGACCCGGCGAAACATCGGCTGGTATGGCCGTCCACGGGAAACTACGGCATTGGTGGTGCGTGGGTTGGTGGGCGGATGGGATGTGAGAGCTTGGTGGTGTTGCCGGAGGAGATGAGCCAGGAGCGTTTTGACAAGATCGAGAAATACGGCGCGAAGGTCATTAAGACGGTGGGCAGCGAGAGCAACGTCAAGGAGATTTACGACGAGACGCATCGGCTAGCACAGGACCCGAACACGCGCATTATGAACCAGTTTAGCGAGATGGGGAACTACCGCTTTCACTACCATGTGACGGGTAACACGATTGTTGAACTGATGGACCAGCTTAAGGCAAAGGGCATTGGTAATGGGACCCCGGCGGCGTTTGTGTGGGCGATGGGGAGTGCGGGGACGATGGCGGCGGGCGACCGCTTGAAGCAGGTTTACCCGGATTGCAAGGTGGTTGGGCTGGAGCCGGTGCAGTGCCCGACGATGTTTAACAACGGTTATGGGGCGCATGAGATTCAGGGGATTGGTGACAAGCATGTGACGTGGGTTCACAACACGTTTAACATGGATCTGCTGCTGTGCATTGACGATGTGGCGGCGCTTAAGGGGTTGCAACTGCTGGCGGAGCCGATTGGCCGGGAGACGTTGGTGGAGCGGTACGGCGCAGATGCGGCGACTGTGGACCAGTTGACGGGGCTGTTTGGGATTAGTGGTGTGTGTCATATTCTGGGTGCGATTAAGACGGCGAAAGCCTACGATTTGGGCCTGGGGGATGTTGTTGTGACGGCGGCGGCGGACGGGTTGGACCGTTATCACTCTGTCGTTGAGCGGATGCAGCGCGAGTACGGTGAACTGGACGAGGCTGCTGCTGCTGGACGCATCGAAGGGGTATTCCACGGTGTTTCTACTGATTGGGTGCAGTATGCGACGCCGCATATCCATCAGCGTTGGCATAACCTGAAATACTATACGTGGGTGGAACAGCAGGGCAAGACAGTGGATGAGCTGGATGCACAGCGCGACCCGGCGTGGTGGGAGCGACATCAGCAGATGGTGGCGGAGATTGACGAGCGGTTGTTGGTGGCTCGTGAGGAGAGTGGGGCTGGGGTACAGGTTTAGCAGATGTACCCTGAGGATCGTGTGCTCATTGGTGTTGTAAACCGCAAGCGTGATTTGAAGATCGCGCAGGAGATGGGGTGGTATCGGATTCCACAGGAGCGGATGCCGCACGGGGTTTACCATGAGTACATCGGTCTTTTTTTGAGCAAACGGGCGTTCAAGCAGGATGGGGGCGTGGTGGGTTATTTTGCTCGGAAGTCTGGCTATGAGTTAGCGTACCGGCGGGATTTGTTGCCGAAGGAGGCTAATCATAAGCAGGCGGATAACCCCTATTATAAGGTGACGTTTGACACGTTGCAGGAGAAGGTGCCGCCGATTGTGAATGACACGGGGCGGCGGTTCGCGTTTATCCACACGACTTGGGATCGATTTGTTCACGCACAGACGATTGGTGATTTGTATAGTCGGGCGGATTATCTGGTGGACCGGGTATACCATGTGTTACGGCAGACCGGGGTGCGGGTGGAGCGATGGTGGGAGACGGATAGCACGGCAGACGGTTACGCGGTGGCGGGTGCGGGGGTGCGGGTTTTGTGCCAGCAGGGGAGCGTGACGGGGAGCACGGTGCCACAGCCGGGGGCGTTGTTTCTTGATTTGGATTTGGGGGAGGATGCGCTGGTGGCGGCGTTGAGGGCGGAGATTGCGAAGCTGGAGGGGCCGGTGATGGGGACGCTGGGGACGGATGGGTATTGAGTGTTTTGGTTGCTCCTCTCGCGCCTTGGCCTTCGTAGACAAACGCCCACGAGGGAGATTCAAAACCTAGAACGGTTCGTTTGGGGCTGTATGCGTCCGACTTAGTTGAAAGGTTATAGACTACGATGAGGCTGATACTTAACGCGACGGTTGTGACTTGGGGTGAGGTGTGCCGGGTGTTGAAGGATCATGCGCTGGGGATTGAGGATGGCGTGATTACGGTGATGGGGCCGACGGCGGAGGTGCGGTTACGGTACCCGGATGTAGAGATGATTGATGCTGCTGGTCGGATCGTGATGCCGGGGAATATCTGCGCTCACACGCACTTTTACGGGGCGTATGCGCGGGGGATGGCGATGCCGGGGGCGGCACCGAGGGACTTCCCCGAAATCCTAAGCAAGCTGTGGTTTCAGTTGGATCAGGCGTTGGACGCAGACAGTGTACGGGCGAGTGCGTTGGTGTTCGCGGTGGATGCGATTCGGCATGGGACGACGACTCTAATCGACCATCATGCCAGCCCGAACTTTATTGAGGGTAGCCTGGATGTGATCGCGGATGTGATTGATGAGGCCGGGTTGCGGGCGGTGCTGTGTTATGAGGTGACGGACCGGCACGGTAAAGCGGGTGCTGAGGCGGGGATTGCGGAGAATCTGCGTTTTATGGAGGCCAGTAAGGGGCGTGAACGTATTGGTGCGACGTTTGGGATGCACGCGAGTTTGACGTTGAATGATGACACGCTCCGGGCGTGCGCGGATGCGTTGTTGGAGGGGATGGGGGTGCATGTGCATGTGGCGGAGCACGAGGCCGACGAGAAAGATAGTGTGGCACGCACGGGCAAGCGGGTTGTGGAGCGGCTGGGCGCATACGGTATGTTGGGTGAGAACACGATTGCGGCGCACGCGGTCCACATTGATGCAGATGAGCGGGCGAAACTGGCGGAGACGGGGACGTGGGTCAGCCATCAGCCACGGAGCAACATGAATAATGGTGTGGGGGCGATGGATTTGAGCGAAATGCAGGCGGCGGGGGTTAAGCTGGCGCTGGGGACGGACGGCTTTTTACACACGATGTTCGAGGAGTGGAAGGCGGCTTACTTGCTGCACAAGGTTGCGAATCGTGATCCGCGAGAGGCGAACGGGGGGGACATTGTGAACATCGGGACGGTGAATAATGCGCGGTTGGCGGAGCGGTTCTTCGAGGATGTTACGTTGGGGGAGATCAGTGTGGGGGCGGTGGCGGACCTGATTTTCGTGGATTATAAGCCGTTTACGCCGATGAACGGTGGGAATATGCCGTGGCATGTGTTGTTTGGGGTGACGGAGGCGATGATTACGTCTACGATGGTGGCGGGGGAGATGTTGATGCACAATCGTAAGCTGTTGACGGTTGATGAGGACGAGGTGGCGCGAATGGCGATACGGTTGGCTCCGAAGGTGTGGGAGCAGTATATGGTGGGGGCGAAGGCGTTGGGGTGGTAGCCTCACCCCTAGACCCCCTCTCCATGCGGGAGAGGGGGCTTACCGTTTTTGTAGGCTGATAGCGAAAATCTAGGAGAGGATCGTTAAGATGACAGGACCGGATACGGGAATTTTGATAAAGGTGGCAGTGTTGGGCGGGACGGGCAAGGAGGGGTCCGGGTTGGCGCGGCGCTGGGCGGTGAATGGTTATCAGGTAATTATTGGGTCGCGGAGCGCGGAGCGTGCTGCGGAGGCGGCTAAGGCACTCAACGAGGAGTTGGGGGGTGAGTATATGATGGGTATGGCGAATGCTGAGGCTGCGGAGGAAGCTGACATCGTGGTGGTGAGTGTGCCGTACAGTGCTCACGCGGCGACGATTGAGGGTGTGAAGGACAAGTTGGACGGCAAGGTGTTGGTGGATGTGACGGTGCCGACACTGTTCCCGCAGACAGTGCAGATTCCAGAGGGCAAGGCGGCGGCGCTGGAGGCGCAGGCACTTGTGGGGGAGGGGGTGCGGGTGGTGAGCGCGTTCCAGAATGTGAGCGCGGGCAAGCTCAAGAAGTTGGACGTTGCGGTTGATACGGATGTGTTGATTACTGGCGACGATGCGGACGCGAAGAACGACGTGATCGCGTTGGTTGAGGCGGCGGGGATGCGTGGAATTGACGCGGGGCCGTTGGCAAATGCGGTGGCGGCAGAGGCGTTGACGGCGGTGCTGTATTACGTGAACAAGACGTATAAGGTGCGTGGGGCGGGGATTCGGATTACGGGGGTGGAGTGAACGCGCAGTTTTAGTCATTCGTTGTTGGTGGATGCGCTGTCCGTGGAAGAAAAGAAGAAATAGCGGGCGGGGCAGGCCCCGTCCCTACGAAATTGGTTGGGTAATGGGAGGTGTGATGCGGTCGTTTACGGTTGCGGCGTTGCCGGGCTTCCCGATGGTGGGGGCGGGGGATGATGTTGCGGCGTTGATTCGGCGGTGTTTGGATGACGCGGGCGTGTTGTTGGTAGACGGCGATGTGTTGGTGGTCACGTCGAAGATTTTGTCGAAGGCGGCGGGACGGGTGGTGGTGTTGGCGGACGTGGAGCCGGGCGATGAGGCGCGTCACTATGCGGAGATCACGGGGAAAGACCCGCGTATGGTCGAACTGGTGTTGCGGGAGAGCAATAGTGTTAGCCGGGCGGCGCGGGGCGTACTGGTGGTTGAGCATTGGCTGGGTTTTGTGTGCGCGAACGCGGGGATTGACCAGAGTAACCTGGCGGGCGGTGAGGCGCGGGCGTTGTTGCTCCCGTTGGACCCGGACCGTGATGCGGCAACGATTCGTGAGGTGATGCGTAGGGTGTATAACGCGGATGTGGGGGTGATTGTCAGTGACTCGCACGGGCGACCGTTCCGCATGGGGAATATTGGGGTGGCGATTGGGGTGGCGGGGATGCCGGGTATTCTCGATTTGCGGGGGGAACAGGACTTGTACGGGCGTGACCTGAAAATCACGATTCAGGGTTATGCGGACTTGGTGGCAAGTGCGGCGCAGTTGGCGGCGGGCGAGGGCGCGGAGGGGCGTCCGGTGGTGCTGGTGCGTGGGTTGGACTATCCGGCGGGTGATGGACGGGGGGCGGATTTGAACCGGGACGCGGGGCAGGATTTGTATCGATAGTACGACCAGTGGACGCCAAGAATGGCGTCCCTACGATCATGTTATGCGTTCTAGGGTTCGTTTATGTCTACCCAAATTGATAACTTGCGTATCTTTGTTGATGCTGTGCAGGCGCGGCGGAGTTTGCGGCGGTATACGGCGGAGGCGGTGCCGCGCCCGGTGGTTGAGCAGATATTGACGGCGGGGGCGTGGGCACCGTCGGCGCACAATCGGCAGCCGTGGCGGTTTGTGGTTATCGTGGCGGGGGGAAGCAAGGAAAGGCTGGCGCGGGCGATGGGGGCGCGGTTGCGGGCGGATTTGGAGGCGAGCCGTGTTCCTGAGCCTGTGATTGCGAAGGAGGTGGGCCGTAGTTACGAGCGGATTACGCTGGCCCCTGTTATCATTGTGTTGGCGCTGACGATGGCGGACATGGACAGGTACCCGGACGAGAAACGCAGGCGTAATGAGTATGTGATGGCGGTGCAGAGTGTGGCGATGGCGGGGCAGAATATCCTGCTGGCGGCACATGCGGCGGGGTTGGGGGCGTGTTGGATGTGTGCGCCTTTGTTTGTGCCGGATGTTGTGCGGGATGCGTTGCAACTCCCTGATGATTGGGAGGCGCAGGGTATGATTACGATGGGGTACGCGGCACAGGCGCGGGAGCGAACACGAGGGCCACTGGAAGAGCGGGTGTTATGGCGATAAACAAGGTTGTACTGCTGGTTGGCGGGGTGGGCGGCGCAAAGCTGGCCTATGGGATGGCGCAGGTGTTAGACCCTGATGACCTGACGATTGTGGTGAACACAGGGGATGATTTCTGGTATTACGGGCTGCGGATTTGCCCGGACATGGACACGATTCTGTATACGCTGGGGGAGCGGGTGGACAAGGGCCAAGGGTGGGGCATGGCGAACGACACCACACAGATGCTAGGTGCGCTGGCGCGTTATGGAGAGGATACATGGTTCCGGTTGGGGGACCTGGATATGGCGACACATCTTGTCCGTACAAATATGTTGCGGGAGGGGGCGTCGTTAACGGCGGTTGCGGGGCGGTTGAAGCGCAGCATGAATATTCAGCATAACGTGTTCCCGATGACGGACGATGAGGTGCCGACGATTGTCGAGACGGTTGAATGGGGGGAGATGGCGTTTCAGACGTATTTTGTGCGTCATCGGTGGCAGCCGCAGGTGTTGAGGTTGCACTATCGTGGGGCGGAGAAGGCGACGCCACCGCAGCCTGTGTTAGACGCGATTGGGGAGGCGGACGCGATTGTAATTGGGCCGAGTAACCCGTGGTTGTCGATTGCGCCGATTTTGGAGATTAAGGCGTTGCGGGCGGCGGTGGTGGCGCGGGATGTGCCACGGGTGGCGGTTAGCCCGATTGTGGGGGGGAAGGCGATTAAGGGGCCGACTGCTAAGATCATGCATGAGTTGGGGCTTGCACCCTCGGCGCGGGAAGTGGCGTTATACTACGGCGATGTTATCAACGGGTTTGTTTACGATAAGACTGATGATGGGTTGGAACTTGCGTTTCTGCGGACGGGAAAAGAGCAGACCGTGATGCGGACGGATCGTGATAAGATTCTGTTGGCGGAGGCGTTGATGAAGAAATTGGTGAGTTGGAGCAAGTGACGCGATGAGTGTATGGGCGGTGGTCCCGGTAAAGCCGTTGTTGCGGGCGAAAAGTCGGCTGGCGGATATTTTGACGCCGAAGCAACGTTCGCAGTTGGCGGAGGAGATGTTGCGGCGAACGTTGGGTGTGGTGGGTAATATGCCGGAGGTGGCCGGGACATTGGTCATTAGCCGGGACAGCCATGTACTTGCGATTAGCCGGGACCTGGGGGCAAACACCGTCCAAGAGAGTGGGACGCCAGAGCTTAACAGCGCGTTGATGCGGGCGACGCAGGTGCTTGGTGGGTGGCGTGCGGGGGCGGTGTTGGTGCTCCCGGCGGATATTCCGCTGATTAATATGGCGGACTTGGCGGCGGTGATTACGCTGGGGCAGCGGACGCGGACGGTGGTTTTGGTGCCGGACAGCCACGAGGACGGGACGAATGTGCTGATGGCACGGCCTCCGGCTGTGTTCAGTTATGCCTACGGTGTGGAGAGTTTCCCACGGCATCAAGAGTTGGCACGGCTGGCGCAGATGGACGTAAAGGTCTATCACTCCGAGCGGTTGGCGTTGGATATTGATACGCCGGAGGATTGGGGCCTGTACCAAAGTTATGTGACAGCAGGACAGTACGAGGCGGAGCCGTTGTTGATGACGGATGCGGGGCCATGAAGTTAAAAGTTGTGAGCAACGATCAAGGCGTTGAAGGCTCGGTTTTCGGTAGTGAGGTGTGATTGTTTGAGCGTAGTGTTTTGATGATTGTTGGGGGCGGGCAGGGGAGGCCCTGACCCTACACCCCCAGGTGAATGAAGGTTTGGGGAAAAGATGGCGGACTATGATGTAATTGTGGTGGGCGCGGGGCATAACGCGCTGGTTTGTGCGGGGTATCTGGCGAAGGCGGGGTATCACGTTGGGGTGGTGGAGCGGCGAGACAAGGTGGGGGGTGCGGTTGTCACGGAGGAGCATGTGCCGGGGTATCGCTTTGATTTGGGCGGTTCGGCGCATATGTTGATTCACCATACGCCTGTGGTAGATGACTTGAAGCTCAAGGACTATGGGTTGGAGTACATCAAGGTGGATCCGATTTTCTTCGCACCGTTCCCGGATGGTACGTCGATTAGCGTGTATCAGGACGTGGACAAGACGTGCCAGAGCATTGCGCAGATTAGCCCAGAGGATGCTATTGCGTATCGTAAGTTTATTGATTACTGGTGGACGTTTGCGGAGGGGATGGTGGATTCGTTTTTGAACCCGCCGACGCCGTGGAACTTGGTGCGGTACATGGCGATTGAGAGCGGGTTGTGGGTGAACCCGTTGGTGCGGATGAATGATGTGCGAAAGGGCCACGGGCAGATTGTTCGTGAGTGGTTTAAGAGCGAGAAGGTGCGGGCGATGATTGCGTGGATGGCGGCGCAGAGTGGGCCGCCGCCGGGGGAGAGCTTTAGCGCACCGTTGGCGCTGTGGTTTCCGATGTACCATGTGGCGGGGATGCGGCGTCCGAAGGGTGGGTCTGGGATGTTGACGCAGGCGCTAGGTAAGATGCTTGAGGATCATGGGGGGGCAATTCACCTGAATGCCCCGGTGAAGGAAATTCTGGTGGAGAATGGACGGGCGCGGGGGATTGAGACGGAGGATGGAACGCGGTTGTTTGCGCGTCAAGCGGTGGTGAGCGGGGCGCACATCCGGGTGACGATGCGGCTATTGGGGGACAGTGCGCCGGAGTGGAGCCGCAAGCGGGTGGAGGCCGTGCGGACAGGGAACGGTATGGGGATGATTGTACGGTATGCGATGAACGAACTGCCGAATTATACGGCGAGGCCGACGCCGGATGGGGGACCGGGGGAGCATCACGGGGCGATTCAGTTTATCTGCCCGACGGTTAAGACGTTGGAGGATGCTTACGACGATTTTCTGCGGGGGGAGGTGTCGAGGCGTCCGGCGTTGGCGGTGATGACGGTGAGTGCGGTAGACCCGACGCTGGCCCCGCCGGGGAAACATGTGATGTTCTTGTGGGGGCAGTATCACCCGTATGAGTTAGCGAGTGGTGAGAATTGGGACGAGATTGGCAAGCGTGAGGGGGATCGCATGTTGCACATTTTGGCGGAATATGCGCCGAATGTGGCGGACGCGGTGGTGGGGGAACTGGTTGAGACGCCGCTGTACTTAGAGCGGACGCTGGGGCTGGTGAAGGGGAACATCATGCACCTGGAGATGAGCAGCGATCAGATGTTTTTCTTACGCCCGGCGTTGCAGATGGGGACGTACCGGGGACCCGTTGCGGGGTTGTATTTGACGGGGGCGAGTACGCATCCGGGTGGTGGGATTATGGGGGCGGCGGGGCGGAATGCGGCGCATGTGGTCCGGCAGGATTTGGAGGCGAACCCGGCGGCGCGGTTGTTTAATGGGTTGTTTTGATGATTGTCCTAGCTGGCGGGAATTTGTGAAACTGTGAGGGGGACGGTACTCTAAGGGGCAACATTTTACAGGCTAACTAGGCGCATAAGGAGCGATGACGATGGCAGATAAGGTTGCGTTGTATTTGCAGGACGCGCATGACTTGCGCGAGGCGATTGCGTATGTGCAGTACGCGGAAGAAAAGGGTTTCGACGCGGTGTGGCAGGCGGAGAGTCGCCTTGTCCGAGATGCGATTGTGCCGATGGCGGCGTTTGCGGCGACGACGAGCAAGATCAAGATTGGGAGCGGTGTGGTCAATAACTGGACGCGCAACTCGGCGGTGATGGCGGCGACGTTCTTGACGCTGGATGATCTTGCGCCGGATCGAATTCTGTACGGTGTGGGTGCGTGGTGGGACCCGCTGGCGAAGAACGTTGGTATTGACCGGGCTAAGCCGTTGACGGCGATGCGTGAGCATCTGCATGTGATGCGGGAACTGCTGGCGCGTAAGAAGCTGACGTATCATGGTCAGTTTGAGTATATGGAGGGTGTGGAGCTGGACGTGGTACATGGGCGCAAGGAGCCGCGCAATGTGCCGTTGTATATTGGCGCGACGGGTCCGAAGATGTTGGAACTCACAGGGGAGATTGCGGACGGCGTGGTGCTGAACTATCTGGTGTCGCCGTCGTATAATGTGGGGGCGGTGGAGCGGCTGGAGGCCGGCGCGAAGAAGGCGGGCAAGAGCATTGATGATATTGATCGTCCACAGTTGGTGGTGTGCTCGGTAGACAACGACCGCAAGAAGGCGTTGGATGGGGCGCGTAAGCTGGTGACGCAGTATTTGGGGCAGCAACCGCATATCATGAAGGCCAGCGGCGTGAGCCAGGATTTGCTGGACGAGATCAACCAGGTGTTGACGTGGCCGGCGACTGAGGAGCAGATTGAAGAGGCCATGCACTTGGTCCCTGACGATGTGGTGCAGTTGATTACGGCGAGCGGCACGCCGGACGAGGTGAAGGCGAAGGTGCGCGAGTATGTGGAGACGGGTTCGACTTGCCCGATTCTGTATCCGTTGGGGCCGGACGTGAAGATGATGATTGATATTTTCGCGGACGGGTACAGTAACTGAGGTTGCGAGTGATGAGTCGGGGTTGTGGGGGCGGGTTCAGTGTGGCGGGCGGGGGTTTATCCTCCGCCTCATTGCGTTCATAATGTGGCGCGATTTTGTAGATAGGCCGAGGGCCAGCCCGTGACCACCCCGACGGAACAACCGACACAACGACACAATGATGTAGCAGAGACGGGCGTTGTGGGAGGGCGCTTGTTATTTTTGGGATGTGGGCTGCTGGCGGTGTTAGTCGTGGCGGCGTATGTGGTCCCGGCGTGGATGGTGGGGGGTGAGGTGGTGTTGCCGCTGGATGATGTGTATATCCACATGCAGTACGCGGTGCAGATTGCACGGGGCGAGGTGTATGTTTACAACCTGGGGTTGCCGCCGTCGAGTGGGGCGACGAGCTTGCTGTATCCGTATTTGTTGGCGGTGGGGTATTGGGTTGGGTTGCGGGGGCTGGCGCTGGGCTGGTGGGCGTTGGCGATTGGGACGGCGGCGCTGGCGGCGACGTGTGGGTTTATCGTGCTGATGGCGCAGAAGGCGGGGCTAGGGCGTTATGCGGCGGGGATGCTGGCGGTGATTTACGCGCTGACGGGGCCGGTGGGGTGGCACAGCAGCAGTGGGATGGAAACCGGGCTGTTGACGGCGTTTATGATGGCGACGTTGTATGGGGTGGTGACAAATCGCTTTCGGTTTACTGTAATGGTGGCTGTGTGGATGGCGGTAACGCGGCCTGAGGGGGCGATTATGGCGGTGGTTGTGGCGGGGGTGCTGGTGTTGTCTGAGTGGCGCGGTCGGCGATTTGGTGCAGCGTGGGGACTGGTACCGGTGGCGGCGCTGGGGATTCAGCCGACGGTCAATTGGCTGGTGACGGGGAGTGCGACGGCGGCGGGGAGCAGCGCCAAGTCGATTTTGAGTATGATTCCGGCGGATTTTGGGGTGATGGCCGGGTTAATCATCGGGAACTTTGGGCGGATGTGGTGGGAGTTTTTGACGGGGTACAGTGGGCGTGAGGGGTTGTATCTGCCTGTGGGGTTGTTGGTTATGGCGGGGGTTGGCCTGGAGGTTTTGGGATGGTGGCAACGGCGATTCTGGG
>CAYWZS010000100.1:5786-15758 GCA_964462905.1 uncultured Anaerolineaceae bacterium | reverse complement strand
GAGAACCGCTTGCGGCTTTAGAAGCCGCCGGACTTTAGTCCGTGCGGAGTGTCACCAAATAGGGTGCAACTGCGGGTGGGCCTGGGCGATCCGGCGAATCGCCCCTACACTGACGCCGATGTTTCACAACGGTGGGAGGGTCGAAGATGTCGCGTTCGGTTGGCGGTCGGTTGCTGGCGGTGTTACTGTTGTACCTCGTCGGGGCGTGGACCTATGGCGTGGTCCTGCCGCCGTTGGAGGGCGGCGACGAGTGGCTACAAGTGGCGTATGTTGAGCACATCCGCGCAACGGGCGGCCTGCCCAACCGTGACGCCTCGCTGACCAGCCCCGTCCGCCAGCAGAGCGGCCAACCCCCGCTCACCTATGCCCTGAGCGCCCTTGCTGCTGAATTGCGCCGCCTACCCGTGGCCGACACAGCGGCAATGTGGGACGCGCTCCAGGCGGGCAGCAACAACTGGTTCACACCGCCGGACGCCTTCAACCGCCTGGACAACAACAACGTATTCTACCTGACGAACGCCCCGGCCAACGACCCGGACACGGTGCGGCTCGTGCGGACGTTGCGGGCCGTCGCGCCGTTGTGGGGCGTTGTGGGTATCCTGGCGGCCTACGGCGCGGCCTGGGAGCTATGGCGCGACCCGCGACCCGCGTTGACGGTTGCCGGGCTATTCGCGTTCACACCGACCTACCTGCACATCAACAGCTTTCCCAACACGGACGGCGGCGCGGCGGCACTGGGCACGGTGGCGCTATGGTGGGCATTGCGGGGGATGCGCCGTGGAGTTGGGCCGCTGTGGGCCAACCGGGCAGGGATCATTCTCACGCTGGCGGGGCTGGCGAAGGTCAGCACCTTGTTGACCGCGCCGGGAATTGGGGCGGTGTTGCTGCTCCAGGCAGGGCGCGAGCCACGCCGCCTGCTCAACCTAACCGCACGGGTCGCACTCCCCATCCTGGCGTTGTTCGGCACCTGGGTAGCGTGGGGCTGGCTCAACTACGGGGACCCGCTCGGCACCGGGCCGCACCAGTTTGAAGGACAGGCCATTATCCCACCACTGGGACCGCTGGGGATTCTGGCACGGACGCCGGAACTCATGCTGTCCTACTGGGGTAAGTTCGCCAGCGCGGTGTATCTGCATCCGGCGAGTTATGCGGTGATGGGTGTGATGGCGGTGTTGGCGGTGGTTGGGGGCATACCCCGCCCCCGGCGGGGGGGGCATACCCCGCCCCTACAGAACACACAGGCGCGATTGTGGCTCGTTGTGTGGACGGTGTTTCTGGTGTCTGCCGCAGGGCTGGCGTACTGGGTGGCGACCATCAACTTTATCACGGGGCGGCTGCTGTTCCCGGCGCACGGGGCCGTCGTGCTGCTGGTTGTTGCGGGTCTACGTGGCCTGTCGGATAGCGTGTGGGCGCGGGCGCTGGCTGTTGGGGTGCCGGGGGTCATCGGGCTGGTGATTGGGCCAACTGTGATTAGCGCCGCCTATCGCGCTCCACTGCCGCCGCCGGATGACTTAGTGATAACACGAACCGTTGTCGTCTACGACGAGACAATCCGGCTCACGGGCTGGGACGCCCCACCGACCATCACGTCCAACACACTGGTAACGGTGGGGCTGTGTTGGGAGGTACTGGCAGCGCCGACACGCCCGGCAGCCTACGCGCTCAAGCTGGTACGGGAGGGGGTGCCCGTTGGGGAGCGCACGACCGTTCACGGGTTGGGGCGCTACGACTGGCGACAGTGGGAACCGGGGGCCGCCTTCTGTGATGCGCTGGACGTGCCCGTGGGGGATGTGGAACCGGGGGCAACGTATGACATGCTACTGGTGCTGCTGGATGCCGAAACGGGCGCAGTTGATTGGCCTGCAACCACGGAGGACGGCACCCCGCTACCGTTCCCGGTCCTGGGGCGTGTCGGCGGGGATCGTTGACGCACCCGGCGTCACAATCACCTTACCAGCGGACATATTCGTCTCGTACTCCGCGACGGCGTTCGCTACCTCATCCAGCCCATAGCGCCCCCGGATAACCGTCTGCGTGAGGTCGTCGCCACGCAGCACACGCCGCCCACCCCAAAACATCCGCAACAGCGACAGGTACGATAGCTGTTGCGTGGGGCGTGCCAACCAGAACCCGCGTATCTGCTTGTTCTTGAAGATCACATCGCTCACGCTCATCTGCACGGGTTCCATTGACAGGCCGCCGTAGACATAGGCCGTTGAGCCGGACGGCATCGCCCGCAACACACGATACGGCAACTCACCCGCAACGGCGTCAAACAGCACCGTTGCCCGTGTCTCCCGCGTGATCTTGTAGAGGTCGTCGGCAAATGTCTCGCTGTTGCTGTTGAGGACGTGCGTCCCGCCCAGCTCGCGCAACATCTGGACCTGTTCGTCGCGCCGGACGATATGCACTGCCGGGACACCCCGCGCCACCGACAGCCGCAACAGCATCCGCCCAACCTGGCTGGCTGCTGCTGTGCTGACGAACGCCTGCGCCCGGTGCTGCCGCACGAGTTCCATCAGCGCCAGGGCCGTCAGCGGGTTGACGAGCACCGTTGCCGCCTGCTCCGCCGGGAGCTTTTTGCCAATCGGAATGACGCGCATCGCGTCCGTCACCATGTACTCCGCCCAGGTGCCGTCGTTGCTGTCCGACGAGAAACACGCCACGCGCCGCCCGGCCCACAGGGACGCCAGCGCACCGCCGCCACCCGCCACGACGGTTCCCGCGCCCTCAAAGCCGGGGACCACCGGCAGGTCTTTCGTCACGCCGTAGCGCCCCGTCAAAAACATCATGTCCGACGGGTTGACGGGCGATGCTTGCACCTTGACGAGAACTTGGCCGGGGCCGGGTTTGGGGACCGGGCGCGTCTCCACGCGCAGGTTCTCGGCGGCGGGGCCATCCGTCTTGTGCAGGACAACGGCTTGCATGTCGGTGGGGAGGGTCATTCGTGTGTCTCCATGATTTCCGGGCGTGGACGCTCATAATATACCCCATCGGGCCGTTGCGACAGCACCCGCGAGCGCCTCACCAACACGGTGTCCGTCAGGATAGGACGGACCATACTCAGGTAAATGGCAACCCCCAACATCACCACAGAGGCCACCGCCCACGCCCACGCCCAGGTGCGGGCCGTCGTCCCCGGCACGATCTCCATTGCGAAGGCCGCTGCGTCGTTGAGCACGCGCCCGCCCACCATCGCATCCAGGTTGCGCGTCAAGAACACTAGGTCCAGCACGGCATTGAGCGCCGTCATAATTGCCAACAGGTTGAGCGTAAACACCGTCAGGTAACGCCGTGCAACCAAGCCCATCAGCGCCAACGCGATCCCGAACGCCACGCCGACCGTCAACGCGATTTCGCTCGTCTGCCCGTAGAACAGCGACAGCCACACCAGCCCCGCCCCCAGCGCCAGTGCAATCACACGAGGATACGGCACGCGATTCGTCACGTAGAACAAAAACGCGCCGAACAACGACGATCCCAGATACCCCGCCGGGAGGATCACGGCCCGGCTGCCGCCGCGTGTGGTCGCGAGGCCGCTGCCGTCCTCCAACACCTCAAAGCGGATGAACTCGCCGCCCGTGAAGATCGCCGCGAGACCGTGCCCCGCCTCGTGGACGAAGGTCACGAACAGGCGAAAGGGGTACAGCACAAAGCCTAGCTGTGGGATGTTCCACACCACGAACACCAGCCCCATCGCCAACACCGACATCGCGAGCGCCCGCCGCCGAAACAACTGCCAGTCTACGAACATAAGACCATTCCAAGCATACTGTGATAAGATAATGTGTTCATTATATCGTGAAACGACAGGAATTTAGCGTGTCCGACGATCAACTGCGCTTCGGAACGGTTGGCTCTCCACAAACCACCCCCGGCAACGGGACCGCTGCCGCCATCTACCACAGCCGTGAGCTTGGCCTGGACCACCTCGAAATTGCCTGGACGCGCAGTGTACGCGCCAGCGACGAGACACTGGCCGAAATCCGCGCCGCCGCCGAGGACTGTGAGATCAGCCTGAGCGTCCACGCGCCCTACTTTATCAACCTCAACAGCCAAACCGCCGAGAAAATGGAAAAGAGCGACGCACGATTACTGGCGGCGGCCCGTGCCGGGTACAAGGCGGGCGCAACCGACATCGTATTTCACCCCGGCAGCTACCACAAACAACCGCCCGAAGAAGTCTACCCGGTTGTGCGCGATCAGTTGGCGGCGGTGCAGGCACGACTCCAAGATGAGGGGGTGAAGGTCACGCTCCGGCCAGAGACAATGGGCAAAAGAGCCGTGTTCGGCACATTGGAGGAGAATCTGCGCCTCTCGCGGGATGTGCCGGGGGTACTACCGTGTATCGACTGGGCGCACCTCTACGCCCGCACCGGGAACGGGGGCTTCAACACCCGTGACGACTTCGACCGGGCGCTGGATTTGGTCGGCGAGATGCTCGGTGAGGATGGGCTTCAGCGCGTCCACTTCCACATGAGCGGCATCGACTACACACCGAAGGGCGAACGCGCTCACATCCCGCTGATGACGTGTGCACAACGCTACACCGATCTGTTCCAGGCGTTCGTAGACTACGGCGTAGCGGGTACGATCGGCATTGAGGCCCCGGCCCCCTTCCACACGGCGGACGCACTGGCGCTCCAGGCGTTGTACCGTTACCTGCGCGACGGCTCCGGCGGGCGGGCGTCAAATTAATGTAGCAGTCTATTCAGGTACTCGCATATGTCCTTTCATGTGTTGCTTAGTTACATGTGTTAATGTAATCCAGTGTGAATCTGAAATTTACAGTAGTGGGAATCTTCCATGCAGAACACCATGACAGTCGATATTGATCCGAACTTTTCCATTTACCATCTCGTTGAGCGCGTTCAGCGGGAAAGTACAGACATTGCCAGCCGCCGTGCGATGTCGCTGATTAGCGCCGAGATAGAAAACGCAAGCATCTACGACGGCGCGGACAACCGCGTGTTCGCCAGCTTTCAGGTGATGAGCCGCTTCTTACCACAGGCCAGGCGCTACGCCCAACTAGCACAGACCGCCAGTGAGGTTTACGTGTTCGGCATCCCGGACGTGCCGCTGGCCGAGTTGCCGAAAATCCCCAATGTGCGCTACGTGCCACTTCAGGAAAACCACCAACTCGCGAAGGAGTGGTTCCTGGTATCCTACGGGCCAAACTACTACAGCGCCCTGGCAACGGAGGAACTCACACACTACATGGACCCAGACGACCAGCGTCAGTTCCAGGGGCTATGGTCCTTTGAGCTACGCATGGTCAGCACCTTACACGAGTGGCTGTGCGGCGTGGTGGGCATTTCCCCACAGATGTCACAGGCCCAAGACGAGCAACAAGACTACCACAATCAGATCAAACTCATGGGCAACACCATTGGCCGCCTGATGAAGCGGATCGAAATCTAGGTGAACGACGAACACACCGGACAGGTGACTGGGCGCGGCTTTCTGCTCCCCGAATACCTACACGGTTGCCTGTGGCTCGTAACGGACAGCGACACCGTCCCTGTCGCTGGGCCAACGGGCCTGTTTGAACTCACAACCCCGGCGCGGTCGCTGACGTTACACCTGGGCGGCGAGACGGGCGCGGCCCTGGCACAGTTCCCGTGGGAGCCGGACGCGCTCGGCTGGGACGGACGGGTGGGGGTCGGCGGCACGGTCGAAACCGTCACCGTGCGCGAGATCAACGGTGTTCTTGTCAGCGTATTAGGTGTCGTGGGGCGTCCGCTACTGCGCGATGCGTCCCCCTACTTGCTCCCCTCACAACGCCGCGACCCCGACGCCGTCCCGCCTGCCTTCGACGAGGGGGTGGCCCCCGATGTAGACGAGGGGTTCTACACCTTTCTCGTCTCGGACGAGAGCGCCTTCGCGCCGATGGCGGAGACCGCCCTGCTCAACCGAACCCGCGTCTGGCTCGGTGGGCGGGTCGCGCTGGATACTGAGGGCTGGGCGTCGGCAGTTGCGCTCCCCCTGATTTTGCAAGACCTCACCCTATTTGCCGGGATTTAAAGCCGTACTATACTGTCATCTATTACACGCTTAACAAGGAGTGGGTGCGTTGAAAAAGCGATTTCTCTTAGTCGTAATGCTCGTGTTGGGGGCGTTTGCGCTCCCGGCCACGGCGCAGGGTATAGATGAGGCCACGCTAGCCGAAATTATCGCGTTCTATATTGCCGAGGACGCGCCGGGTGTTGTGCTGTTTGTGAACGACAACGGCGAGACAAGCGCGGCGGCCTTCGGCGCGGCGGATATCGAAACAGGAGCCGCTGTTGCCGCGGATGACCTGTTCCGTATTGGCTCTACAACGAAGCCAATGGTAGCAGCCGCAGCGGTATCGCTGGCCGAGGACGGCCTGCTAGACCTGGACGCACCGCTGGCGGACTTCCTGCCGGACGAGATCACAACGCGGGTCGCCAACGTAGACACAGCTACCGTCCGTGAGGCGCTGGCGATGCGGAGCGGCATCTACAACTACACCGAGAACGACGCCTTCACCGACGCCGTGCTGGATAACCCCGACCGACCCTGGACCGCCGCCGAAACCGTCGCCTATGCCTACGACGAAGAGCCAGAGTTCGCTCCGGGTGAGGGCTACTACTACAGCAACACCAACTACAACCTTGTCGAGATTGTCATCAACGAGACCAGCGGACAGTCTTTGGCAGACGTGCTAGCCGAGCGCATCTTTACACCCGCTGGCATGGATAACTGCTTCCTCGAAACGCCAGACCGCTTCGCGGACGGTATCGTGCGCGGCTACCTGCTAGATGACGACGACAGCTTCCTCGACGTAACCGAGGAGAACGACGCGGCAGGCCTGGCGGACGGCGGGGTCGTCTGCACAGCGGCGGACCTCGCAAAGTTCCCTGTGGCGCTGTTTAACGGGGATATTTTGAGCGAGGATGCCCTGGCGGAAATGATTGACGCGCTAGATGACGGTGAGGGCAGCGCCTACGGGCTGGGCATCGGCTACGATGACGACCCGGACTACGGCCTGCTAGCGGCGCACAGCGGCGCGACAGGCGGCTTTCAGTCGATGATGGTGTATCTGCCGGACGAGGGGCTAACGGTCACGCTGGTGACGAACAACTTCGACGCGGACTATGTCGAGAGCATGGTGTTCGACGCAATTGACGCCGCGTTTAGGGGCTAGGGTACGACGACAAGCGAGCATAGCGATCTGTTTTGCCCTCAACCTAAATCCCTCTCTCGCATAGAGAGGGACTTGGGGTGATATGTCCACGCTGTTCTGTAGTGCGACCGTGCGCTGTGCCCCGGTTACGTAAACGCCGTGCGTCCGTCTGGGCGTGGTTGCCAGTTCTCATCATAGGGATCATACAGGCGGCCATACACCACACGCTCGACATACTCCGGGAGATAGGCATAAGCGGAGAACGCCACCCCCGCCGCCGCCAGTAAGCCACCACTAAGCGGTATCCAGATGTCGTCGCCCGTCACCCCTAACCAGAACGGCCCCCACGACAACAACGACAACAACCCACCAATTGCCATCAACGCGTAACGGTAGAAATGCAGGTCCATGTCCGCCCGCAGGAACACCCCATTGGCGATCACATAGGCCGCCCCCACAACCAACCCCGTCACCAGCCCGATGAACGCACCAAACGCCACCCCAAACAGCCCCGCAAACAGAGCTGTAAAGTAGGTGCCGATGCCCGGGTGTGCCGTCTCCACGACAAACCAGTACATCACCCACAACGCGCCGGAGAGCATCCCCTTCAACATCACCTGAACACTCATATACCCCAACGTGAACCGCATTCGCCGCCACCACATGTGCTTGTGCCTCCATTCACAATTCACCTGATCCCAGCGTACACCAGGTTATCAGGCGGGACAAGCAATCTATACAAACGTTTACCCGACGGGTTCCGGGCGTTTGCGCCGCGTCGCAAAGAACGCCCGAACCGAGCCAAACGTCCGCACCGCCCAACGGATAATAAAGTATGTGGCAACCAAGATCATCACGGTCGCAAGCGCAGCCACAATCCCCGCCGCAGTCGGATACCGAATCGCGAGGACCAACATCCCCACGACAAACGTGTCCTCAACCACACTGGCGACGGTGTTCGTGGCGGGTTCCGGGCTAGTGTTGATGAGCGCCCGTAGGCTGGCCTTGCCCGTGTGGGCCGTGAGCGCCGTCCCGCCGGAGAGCATCGCCACCGCCACAGTCGCCTCGGCTTGGTCTGGGGGGAGCGCCCCCAAAGCCAGCGCCAACGCCCCCGCAGGCCGCACAACCATGTGCAAAAAGTCCCACGCGCTATCAACAAAGGGGACTTTATCCGCAAAGAACTCAATCACCACCAGGACCCCCGCCACCCCCATCACGGGGATACTATCAACGTAGTCTAAGCCCAGCGGCAGTTGCAAAAACCCAAAGCGCGAGGCCATCCCCAGGCCCAACACCGTTAGGTACAGGTTCAGCCCCGAGGTCAACGAGGCCGGTAAGACCGCAAGCGCAAACCCCAGCATGAAATAACCCTCCCGGCAATAGTTCAGATAGACCTATTGTATGAAAAAAGCGTGGAACTGGCGAAACAGGCTTGCAAGTGTCAATCAAGGCTCCAGCACGATCTTCCCGCTAATCTCACGTTCCTCTAACATCTCATGAGCGCGGACCACGTCCGAGAGCGACAGCCGCGCCCCGATATGCGGTTTAATCTCGCCGTCGCGCAACATGCGAACCATCAGCGCGAGGTCGTCACGGTAGGCGCGGCGGTCCTGAAGCACACTGGTCGGCATAAAGTAGCCCACGGTGCGGCGTCCGTCTGGGACGAAGAACAGCGCCCCCAGCCGGACCATACCGGGGAGCAGGCTGGCCGGATTACGCTCCCCATTTTGTAGCGCCGCCGATGCCCCGTACATCACCAGCGTGCCGCCCAAGCGCAGGGTGCGGTAAGACCGTACCCAGTGTAGCCCACCAATTGCATCGTAGACGACATCCACCCCATCACCTGTGAGTGTCAACGTGCGCTCGACGAAGTCCTCGCGTTGGTAGTCGATGGGGGTGCCGCCGTGTTGCCGGACGACATCGTGCTTGCCACGGGTGGCGGTGCCGTAACACTGCAACCCGGCCAGCCCCCCAAGTTGCAGCAAGGCCGTCCCCACGCCGCCCGCCGCCCCATGCACAAGGATACTCTCGCCGGGAACCACGCTCGTTACACGGTGGAGCATCTGGTGAGCAGTCACGTAGTTGAGCACCAGTGCGACGGCCTCACCGGGGTCTACATCGTCGGGAATCGTCACGCAACGCCACGCAGACACACGCACATAACGGCTGTAACCGCCAAATTGCGTCATGGCGGCCACGCGGTCACCTGGTTGTAGCCCGGCAACCCCCGGCCCGACGTGCGTCACCTCGCCCACGATGTCGTAGCCGGGGACGAAGGGGGTTTTGGGGGTACTGGGATACAAGCCCCGGCGCATGAGAATGTCCGCAAAAGCGACCCCCGCCGCCAGCACGCGCACCAGCACCTCGCCACGCTGGGGCAATGTGGTCGCTGCCTCAACGACCTGTAATACGTCTGGGCCGCCCGTCTGGGTAATCAGCACCCGTTCATTGGTCGGGAGTGGGATTGCTTCGGTCATGCGCTTGCCTCCAATTCAATATCAATCCACCAGCTATTGCCGCAGGTTGCCTGTGTGTGTTGTTGGTATGCCTCTAACGAGGCGAACCCCAGCGCCCGGACCTGCGCCTCGGTGAGTGCCGTGTTCGTTACGGGGCGTATCCGCCGCACACGCACATTCCCGGCAGCGGTCCACGTCTCGTCGTCGTAGACGGCCAACACCTGCCCAACGGCGGTTTCGTAGCGCCCAGCCATATGTTGCACCACCTGCACAACGACCTGTTCTGCGGCGGTCGTGGCCGCCTGCCACTGGCCGTCCCCCATGTGATAACGGTCGGTGGCCGTCTGCGGGATAAGCAGGGCGGTTTTC